>CAYSDD010000029.1:6836-8475 GCA_964429555.1 uncultured Syntrophaceae bacterium | reverse complement strand
CGAACTTCAAAGAAAAAGGAGAGGCGACCCATGAAGAAGACCTGGACGCTCATGATCGTCACGATGGTCGCGGCGGCGTTTCTGGCAACGCCCTGCCTCGCGAAGACCCAGTGGAACGCAAACTCGGTCTGGCCCCCGAAGAACCACCACAGCGTGGGGCTCGTGGAATTCGCCGACAAGGTGAAGAAGGCCACCAACGGAGAACTCGAACTCGTGGTGAGCACGGGCGGCGCCCTGGGCTACAAGGGCCCCGAGCTGCTGAAGGTCGTCCGGGACGGCCTCCTGCCCGTCTCCGACATGCTCATCAGCGGCGTGGCCGGCGACGAGAAGGTCTTCCAGATCGTCACGCTTCCCTTCCTGTGCCGGGATTTCGGGGAGCTCAAGACCCTGATCGACATCGCGCGGCCCTCCTTCGACAGGGTGGCGGAAGCCAAGTGGAAGCAGAAGATCCTCTACATCGCCCCCTGGCCCGGCGCCGGCCTCTGGACGAAGAAGAAGATCACGACCCTCGAGGAGATGAAGGGCCTCAAGACCCGCACCTATGACAAGAACGGCGCCCTCGTGATGGAGGCCGTCGGGGCGACCCCGCTGGCGCTTCCCTTCAGCGAGGTCTACACGTCGCTGCAGACGGGCGTCATCGACTCCGTCATGACCTCCTCGCCCACCGCCGTGGACGCCAAGTTCTGGGAGGTGCTGAAGTACTACCAGCCCTTCAACATCACCATCGCCACGAACATGGTCACCGTCAACCTTGCGGCCTTCCGCAAGCTCCCCAAGGCCCAGCAGGACGCCCTCGTGAAGGCCGGAAAGGAGATGGAGGCCTCCATGTGGCAGAAGGTGCCGCAGATCGACAGGGAGCAGGAGGCCATCAGCAACAAGAACGGCATCGAGACGGTGAAGCCCTCCAAGAAGCTCATCGCCGATCTCGAGAAGATCACGGAGAAGATCCGCGCCGACTGGCTGAAGGACGCGCCGGCCGAGGGCAGGAAGATCTACGCCGACTACATGAAGAAGGTGAAGCGGTAGGCTGGAGACGCTGAAGAAACAGACGACGGGGGACCCCGGGGCTCGCTCCCGGGGTCCTTCGTCGTCTTGACCCCCGCACGTCGGTTGCAGGCATGAAACGGTTCATCCTCCTCATCGACAACCTCTCCGGACTCGGCGGATGGGCGGCCGGAGTCCTGGTTTCCGCCGCCCTGGTGCTCTCCGTGGGGGAGATCGTCTACCGGAGCGTCTTCAACGGGACGCTCTACATCACCGACGAGTACACGGGCTACTGCATGGCCATGCTCACCTTCATGGGGCTGGCCTACACGCTTCGGGAACGGGGACACATCCGGATGATGTTCCTGCCCCACATCCTCAAGGGCAGGGCCCACGTGATGTACAACATGGCCTGCTTCGTGGTGGGCTTTCTCTTCTGCGCGGCGCTGACGGCCTTCACCTGGGAGTTCTTCTGGGACTCCGTCGTGAACGAGACCCAGTCCATGCAGGTCTCGGAGACCTACCTGGCGATCCCGCAGGCGTTCCTGCCGATCGGCGCGCTGCTGATGACCCTGCAGTTTGCGGCCGAGTTCCTGAAAGGCCTGGCCGTGCTGCGGGGCGACACGGAGGGGCTTCGGATCCTCGAGGAGACCGA
>CAYSDD010000029.1:0-6736 GCA_964429555.1 uncultured Syntrophaceae bacterium | reverse complement strand
CATGCAACCTGACCTGGGACCCGTATCGGCCACGATCTGCGGCCTGCTCGTCCTGTTTCTGGGCGGCTCCGTCTGGATCGGCATCGCGCTGTTCCTCGTGGGGATCGGCGGGTTCTTTTTCTACAGCGACGTGGCCTTCGGCTCGATCCTCGCCAACGTGGCCTGGAACAACACGAGCGGCTCGGCCATGATGGCCCTGCCGTTCTTCATCTGGATGGGCGAGATCCTCTTCCGCAGCCGCATCTCGGCGGATCTCTTCCGGGGCCTGGCGCCCTGGATGGACGCCATCCCGGGCAGGCTCATCCACGTCAACATCCTGGCCTGCACGTTCTTTGCCGCCGTGAGCGGCTCCTCGGCGGCCACGACGGCCACCGTGGGCAAGATCACCGTGCCCGAGCTGCAGAAGCGGAATTACGATCACGCCCTGTCCGTCGGCTCGCTGGCCGGCGCGGGGACCCTGGGCTTCATGATCCCGCCGAGCATGATGATGCTCGTCTACGGCATCATCGGCGACGTGAGCATCGGCAAGCTCTTCATCGCGGGCTTCTTCCCCGGCTTCATGATCGCGGGCCTGTTCAGCGGCTACATCCTGGTGCGGTGCCTGATCGACCCGTCGCTCACCCCCAGGGGCGATGACCGGTTCACGTGGGCGGACCGCATGCGGGCCGTCCCGGCGATCGCCCCCGTGGTCATCCTGGTGCTCCTGGTGCTGGGGAGCATCTACACGGGTTGGGCCACGCCCACGGAGGCGGGCGCCGTGGGGGTCGTGGGGGCCTTCTTCTTCGCGGCCCTGACCCGCAGCCTCACCCGGGACGTCTTCAAGGTCAGCCTCATCAACTCCGTGAAGACCAGCTGCATGATCATGCTTATCGTCATGGGCGCCTCCTACCTGTCGAACGTCATGGGGTTCCTCGGCATCACGCGGGCGCTCACGCAGGCCGTGGTCTCGCTGCAGCTGTCGCCCTACATGCTCATCGCCATCCTGACGGTTCTCTACCTGTTCCTCGGGTGCCTCATCGACGGCTTCTCCATGATCGTCATGACGGCGCCGCTCGTCCTTCCCCTGATCGAGGCGGCCGGGTTCGACCTCGTGTGGTTCGGCATCTACCTCGTCGTCATGATCGAGCTGGCCCAGGTGACGCCGCCCGTGGGCTTCAACCTCTTCGTCATCAGCGGCCTCAACAACGACGACCTGTTCACCATCGCGAAGGCGGCCTTTCCCTTCTTCCTGCTCATGCTGCTGGCGACGGTCCTGCTGACGGTTTTCCCCGAGATCGCCCTGTACCTCCCGGGCAAGATGAAGTGAGAGGAAAGAGCCGATGAAGAAGATCGACCTCAACTGCGACATGGGCGAGAGCTTCGGCGCCTGGACGATGGGGATGGACGGCGAGGTGATCCGCCACGTCACCTCGGCCAACATCGCCTGCGGCTTTCACGCCGGGGACCCCCGGGTCATGCACGAAACGGTGAAGCTCGCGAAGGCGCACGGCGTGGGCGTGGGCGCCCACCCGGGCTACCCGGACCTCGTGGGCTTCGGAAGGCGCAACATGGACTGCACCCCCGAGGAGGTGCGCGATTTCGTGGCCTACCAGATCGGGGCCATGAAGGCCTTCTGTGCGATGCACGGGGTTGCGCTGCAGCACGTCAAGCCTCACGGCAGTCTCTACAACACGAGCGTCGGCAACGAGGCGATGATCCGCGCCATCGTGGAAGCCATCGCGGGCGTGGACCGCAGCGTCATCTACCTCGCCCTCGGCGGGGCCCAGGAGCCGCTCGTGACGAAGATCACGCAAGAGGCGGGCATCCGGGTCGCCTTCGAGGCCTTCCCCGACCGGGCCTACACGCCCGAGGGGAAACTGGCCCCGCGGAGCCTCCCCGGGGCCCTCATCAAGGACCCCGGGGTCGCAGCCGGGCGGGCCCTCCGCATGGCGAAGGAAGGGAAGATCGTCACCACCGACGGCAGTACCCTCGAGATGCGGATCGACACGATCTGCGTCCACGGCGACAACCCTTCGGCGGTGGAGCTGGTCAGGAAGATTCGCTCCGCCATCGAAGGGGAGGGGATCCAGGTCGTCCCGATGGGGACGTTCATCTGAACAGGGCCCAGGGCAAGTGGCCGACAGCAAATCCCCCTCTGTCCCCCGTTGAAAAAGGGGAGGAAACGGGGATTTTCCCTCGAGGAGAATCCTCCTTTGTCGCACCTCTATGACAGGCCCCGCATCCGGCTGAGCGGCGACCGGGCCATCCTCGTCGAGTACGGCGATGCGATCGAGCCCGCCGTCAACGAGAAGGTGCGGGCCGTGACGGCGCTGCTCAAGCGGGGCCTCCCCGAGGGCGTCGAGGCCGTCATCCCCGCCTACCGCAACCTCGCGGTCCTCTACGACCCCCTGGTCACGGCGCCGGAGAGAATCCTCCCGGTGCTGCTGGGGCTGGAGGCCCGCCGGCACGAGATCGAGATCCCGAAGCCGCGCGTCGTGGAGATCCCCGTCCTGTACGGGGGGGACCACGGGCCGGACATCGGGGTCGTGGCGGACCACAACGGGCTGAGCGTCGAGGAGGTCATCGCCATCCACGCGGGGACGGTCTACCCCATCTACATGATCGGCTTCACGCCCGGGTTCTGCTACCTGGGAGGCCTCGATCGCCGGATCCACACGCCGAGGCGCAAGACGCCCCGGACCCTTCTGCCCGGCGGCTCCGTGGGCATCGCCGAGGCCCAGACGGGCATGTACCCCGTCGACAGCCCCGGCGGCTGGCAGATCATCGGCCGCACGCCCCTTCGCCTCTTCGCCCCCGAACGGGAGAATCCCTTCCTGTACGAACCGGGCGACCGCATCCGCTTTGTGCCCGTCACGGCCGCGGAGTACGAGCGCATCCGCGAAAAGGAGGGCGCCTGATGGATGCCTTCCGCGTGCTCTCCCCGGGCTCCCTCACGACGGTCCAGGACCGCGGCCGCTTCGGGTTCCTCGACCGCGGGGTTCCCCCCTCCGGCGCCCTGGATCCCTTCGCATTCCGCGCCGCCAATCTTCTCGCGGGCAATCCCGGAGGCGCCGCGGTGCTCGAGATCACCATGATGGGCCCGGCGCTGGAAGTCCTCTGCGATGCGGCCGATATCGCCCTGGCGGGGGCCGACATGGGCCTGACGGTGAACCGGCAGGCCGCCCCGATGTGGCAAACCGTGCGCGTGCGCAAGGGGGACCTCGTCCGGGTCGGCCAGGCGAGAAGCGGCTGCCGGGCCTACCTGGCCGTCACCGGCGGCATCGACGTGCCCGTCATCATGGGCAGCCGGTCCACCTGCCTGAAGGCCAGGATCGGGGGCGTCGAGGGCCGAATGCTCCGGAAGGGGGACATCCTCCGTCGGCTCGAGGGGGAGCCCCTCCGGCATCCCCGGGTGTTCCCGCCGGGACGCATCCCCGTCTACCGCTCCGAGATCGTGCTGCGTGCCATCCCCGGCCCCCAGGAGGAGGCCTTCGGCAGCGGGCTCGGGATGTTCTTTGACGCCCTGTACGACATCGCGCCCGAGGCGGACCGCATGGGGTACCGGCTCCAGGGACCGCCCGTGCACCACGTCGAGGGGTTCCCGCAGAGCATCATCTCGGAGCCCACGGTCCCGGGAAACGTGCAGCTGCCGGCCGACGGCCGGCCCATCATCCTGCTCGTGGAGCAGACGACGGGGGGCTACACGAAGATCGCCACGGTCATCTCCCCCGACATCCCGAAGATCGCCCAGGCCATCCCCGGCAACCGCGTGCGGTTCCGGGAGGCGACCCTCGAGGAGGCGCACCGCGTCGTCCGCGAGGAGGCCCTCCTGATGCGCGAATTGGAAGACCTCCTGGCAGCCGGCCGATAGCGGTCAGCCGCAACTCCGGGCCCCTGCGTCAAGAAGCCGGCAGGGTGTCACGGATGCCCGTCCCCGCGCCCACCCGTCAACAATCCGACATCCATAAAACGCCTGAAATATCGAAATGTTGTCCGGGAGTTCTTTTTTCTCCCGGCAGCGTCAAATGGCATGGGTCCTGCTAGTTCAAGGGTATTCCCCAGCACCCCCACCTGCGACTCTTCCCGGGGGCCGGAACATGGCCATGACCCTGAACGTGCAGGAACTCAAGAGGATCTCCTTCGATCTGGTCAGCGGCGGGATGAGCGTCGATCTCGGGCGCGACCTGTACCGCAAGATCATCGTCTTCAACGCCTTTTCCCTGATCGGCATCCTCAATCTCGTCCTGCTGGGCACCCTTGCCTACCTCCAGAAAAACCCCTGGCTCGCGGGCCTGGATTACGCCGCCGCCGCGGCTCTCGCCTGCCTGATCGTCTACCTGCGCCGGACGAAGGATTACAGGACGGCGTTCTACGGCGGCGTCATCGTCGTCGGCGTGCTCTACTACTACCTGCTCTTCACCGGCGGGGTGAACAACACGGCCCACGTCTGGTACTTCACGTTTCCCCTGATCGCCTCGTTCATCCTCGGATCGCGGCCGGGCCTGGCCGCCACGCTCCTGCTGCTCGTGCCGGCGGTCGCGTTCTTCATGTGGGAAAACCCGCCGAGCCCCTTCACGACCTACTCCCGCGATTTCAAGCTGCGCTTCATCCCCTCCTTTCTCGTCATCACGGCCTTTGCCTACTTCTTCGAGAGGACCCGGGAAAAGGCCACGCAGAGGCTCGAGGATGTCAATGCGGAGCTCAAGAGCACCGTCCTGGCCCTCCAGGAGACGCAGGAGAAGCTGCGCAGGGCGGGCGAGGAACTCGAGGGCCGGGTGGAGGAGCGAACCGCCCAGCTCTACCGTGCGAACCTGCAGCTGGCCTCCGAGATGGAAGAGCGCAAGCGCTCCGAGGAGGCCCTGCGGGCAAGCGAGGGGAAGCTCGACGCCATGCTGCGGTCCATCGGCGACAGCATGATCATGATCGACCGGGACCTGAACGTCATCTGGTACAACGAGAAGGCCAAGGAGGCGTTCGCCGTGGGCTGCGAGGGCAGCAAGTGCCACGAGGTGCTGTGCGGCAGGCCGTGGCCCTGCGAGCCCTATCCCTGCTACGCCCTCCGGACGTTCCGGGACGGGGAGATCCACAGCAGCGACGCGACGCTGAAGACGCGCCAGGGGCAGGAGGCCTTTTTCCACTGCGTGTCCAACGTGGCCCTTCGGGATGACGGCGGGAGCCCGACCGCGGTGCTGACGATCCTGCGGGACATCACGGACCGCAAGCGCGCCGAGAAGGCGCTCACGGAGTCGGAGAGGAAGTACCGGACGCTCTTCGAGGACTCCCTGGAGGCGATGAGCGTCTCGCGCGAGGGCAGGATGATCGACGTCAACCCCGCCTGGCTCTCCCTGCACGGCTACCGGGACAAGGCGGAGGTCCTCGGACGGGACGTGATGGAATTCATCCACCCCGAGGACCGGCACATCCTGGCCCGGCGGCGCGAGGCATGGCCGAATCACGACTTCCGCGCCTACCAGATCCGGGACATCCGGCGGGACGGGGACATCGTCGACATCGAGGTCTGCGCCAGCCGCATCGCGCTCACGGGCCAGGAGGCCATCCTCACCACCCTGCGGGACGTGACGGAAAAGAAACGCAGCGAGAGGGAGCGGAAGGCCCTCGAGGAGAGGCTCGCCCGCTCGGAGAAGATGGAGGCCCTCGGGACCCTCGCCGGCGGCGTGGCCCATGACCTCAACAACATCCTCGGCGGCATGGTCGGCTACCCCGACCTGCTGCTCATGGAACTCCCCGATGACAGCCCCCTGCGCCGGGGCATCCTCACGATCAAGCAGTCGGGAGAGCGGGCGGCGGCCATCGTCCAGGACCTGCTGACCCTCGCGCGGCGCGGCGTGCCCGTCATGGAGCCCGTGGGCCTCAACCGCATCGTCACGGAATACCTGCAGAGCCCCGAGTTCGAGAGGCTCCGCTCGTTCCATCCCGGCATCCGCATCGAGACCGACCTGGCCGAGGACCTCCTGCCCATCCAGGGCTCCGCGCTGCACCTCTCCAAGGTCGTGATGAATCTCGTCTCCAACGCCGCCGAGGCCATGCCCTGCGGCGGGGTGATCCGCATCGAGACCTCCAACCAGTACGTGGACAAGACGATCCGCGGCTACGACCAGGTCTCCGAGGGGGAATACATCGTCCTGAAGGTGTCCGACACGGGTGTCGGGATCGCCCAGAAGGACATCAAGAAGATCTTCGAGCCCTTCTACACGAAGAAGATCATGGGCCGCAGCGGCACGGGCCTGGGCATGGCCGTCGTCTGGGGCACGGTCAAGGATCACAAGGGCTACATCGACATCGACAGCGTGGAGGGCAAGGGGACGTCCTTCATCCTGTACTTCCCCGTCAACCGCACGGCGGTGAAGCAGGAAGAGCGGAAAATCACCATCGAGAACTATCTCTCGAAGGGCGAGACCATCCTGGTCGTCGACGACGTGGCGGAGCAGAGGGAACTGGCCTCGGCGATGCTGCGGAAACTGGGCTACTCGACCGAGACGCTGGCGAGCGGCGAGGAGGCCGTGGAGTACCTGAAGCACAAGCCGGCGAGCCTCGTCATCCTGGACATGATCATGGAGCCCGGCATCGACGGCCTGGAAACCTACCGGAAGATCCGGGAGCACCGACCGGGTCAGAAGGCGATCATCGTGAGCGGGTTCGCCGAGACGGACCGCGTCAAGGAGGCGCAGAAGCTCGGGGCCGGCCCCTATCTGAAGAAGCCCTACACGCTGGAGAAGATCGCGATGGCCGTTCGCAG
>CAYSDD010000028.1:1238-8942 GCA_964429555.1 uncultured Syntrophaceae bacterium | reverse complement strand
CCCACATCGGCTCGGAGGCCGAAGTTCCCGGCGTGCTGTCCGAGGCCAGGTAAAATACCGTCCTGCATTCGGGCAGTAGGGTGTGCAGCAGCTTCGCGTTGTCCAGGGGACTGGTGTGCAGAACCGCATTCGCACCGAGTCGCACGGGCACGGGACGCCGTGCGACCAGGTGAACCCGTTGACCGGCCTCCACCAGGCGAGGCGCCAGCGACTGCCCGACAAACCCCGTGCCGCCGATGAGAAGAGTGTTTTCCCCCATCTGCTTTCCTACCTCACAATAGCCCGATAGGCATCCATGTAACGCTCGGCGCAATCGGCCCAGGTTCCGATGTTTTCCTGGACCCACGCTTTGGCCCGGTCCCCCATCTGCCGGCTGTTCTCTCTCTTCTTGAGCCGGGTGACGGCCTCCACAAATTCCCCTTGCGAGGATACCAACCAACCCGTTTCCCCGTGCCGTATAACATCCCGGTGAGCCGGCTGATCGGATGCGATCACGGGAAGTCCCGATGCCATCGCCTCGAGAATGACCTGGGGCCTTCCCTCGTCGTGTTCGCTCAGGGTGATGAGACCCGACGCCTCGGGAAACCATCGTTCCTGCAGCTCCCGGGGATGCGTCGCCCCGTGAAAGCGAACCCAAGGGGGCATGTCGACCCTCTCCTGCATGGGTCCCAGAACATGCAGCTCATCGTCCTGGCCGAAAAGACCCTCGCCCCAGGGGAAGAGCCGTCCCATTTTCTTGGCCGTCACCCGGAGGACAACCAGCCACTTGCGGGGTTCACCGGCATCACGTCGCCGGATTTCGAACCAGGGCTGATCGACACCGAAGGGAATGGGGCGGATTTCCGCAAGATCACCGAATAGGGTCCGGAGACGCCCAGCCATCCACCCGGCATTCGGCGCGATAATGACCTTTCTGCGCCCGAGTGCAGACCGCAGCAGGGTAACCATGCCGGGGCGATTCAGCAACGCGAAATCGGTCCCCAGCACGCTGATCACGGCGGGCTTATCGATGCCCCAAAGGGGAATGGCATTCTGCAGCCAGTTGACATGAAAAAGATCGACGTCCGCGGCTCTCCGGTAGCCTTTTCGCAGCAACCCAAGCAGACGTAAGACTGTTCCCGCAGCCTTCCATCCTTCCTTGCGCAGGATATGCGCGATACCCCCGGAAGCGAGCATCCGGTCAATCCAATCCGATTCGTCGGCAGTAAGGACATTCACGACGTTTTCTGGGATTGCTCCCGGTGGCGCCCATAGCTTCAGCTCTAGCGACTTCTTGCTGGCCAGTGCATGCACTAACTGCTTGATAAAAGGAGCTTTCCAGTCATCGGGCCCGTGGGGATAGGATGTGCTCACCAGTAAAACGCGCATATGCCGGATTTTGCAAGGTCGGTGCCAGGGTGTCTGCCCTTCCGACGAAGGGCAGCCTGCGACTTGCTCTGCCCCGCGTGCGGCGATCGGTCGCAAAAGCATCGAATCACGGCGCCCTGGCAGTGCTGTTGCATATCGGATCAGGAGCCGGCTAAGGGTGGAGTCGCTTTGAATGTTGTTTTTATCGCCCCCTTGTGGTTAAGAAAGACGTCGTCGTGCTATCTCGGGCAAGGAACCTCACATGATGGTCGGTGAAAGCACACCGAAGCAAAGCAGTGATTGCGATCCGTCGTGGCAGTGCAACCGACAGTTCGCCGTCCTGTCGCTGCTGGCAGTGCTGTTGCTCATTTACAGCAACAGCTTTTTCGGCGAATGGCATTTTGACGATTATCACAATATCATCGAGAACCGCAACGTCCATCTCCAGGGTCTCTCCTGGCAGGATATCCGCAAGACCTTCTACGGAATCGGTAACGACTCTGAAGGCGGACTGACAACCCGGCCGCTGTCCTATCTCAGCTTCGGATTGAATTATTTCTTCGGTGGCACGGACGTCTTCGGCTATCACGTCGTAAACTTTCTTATCCACTTCGCCGCGGCCGTCTTCCTTTTCCTGTTTGTGTTCAGGACCCTCAGGTTGCCCCTTCTCAGCGCCCGATACGGGGAACGGGCCTACGACATTGCCCTGCTGGCGAGTTTTCTGTGGGCAACGAGCCCCCTGCAGGTGCACGCCGTCTCGATCATCGTCCAGCGGATGGCCTCCATGGCCGGACTTGGCTACATCATGGCCATGCACTTCTATCTTTGCGCGCGAACAGCACAAAGGCGCCCTGAACGGTGGACGTATGCGGTACTCTGCGCGGCGGCTGCGGTCCTTGCTTTCGGTTCGAAGGAAAACGCGGTCATGCTCCCTGCCTCGATTCTCCTGTTCGTTATCGTGTTGATTCAGGGGGCGACAAAAGAAACCCTGTCGCGTCTCCTCAAATTCTTCTGGATTCCGCTGGCGTTGCTCCTCGGCTCTCTTTTCCTGCTATCAGACTACCTATCCGGAATTTTCCAGGCCTATGAGGTAAGGCCGTACACGATGGGAGAGAGGCTGCTGACAGCCCCGCGGATCGTGCTTTTCTACGTCTCCCTCCTGATGTACCCCATTCCCTCGAGGCTCGCGCTGCTTCATGACATCGACATCTCCCGCACCCTTCTCGAGCCCTGGACGACCCTGCCAGCCCTGCTGGCGGTAGTCCTCGTGACTGCCGCCGCGTTCCGTTACGCCCGGAAGGCCCCCCTACTGTCGTACTGCGTCCTTTTCTTTTTCCTGAATCACCTCATCGAAGGGACCATTATCCCCCTGGAGCTGATCTTCGAACATCGCAATTACGTCCCCTCGATGCTCTTCTTCGTACCCGTGGCAATCGTGATCATCCGTTTCCTGGACCATTTTTCTTACAACAGGGGGCTTCAGTACTTTCTGGCCGGGGGCATCGCGCTGCTCCTTGCCTTTCAGGGCCACACGACCTACGAGAGGAACGCCGTCGTCAGCTCCGATCTCCATCTCTGGCTCGACAACGTCCGAAAGGCGCCCGCCCTGAGCCGCCCCCACATCAATCTGGCCAGGCATTACTACGAGGCGGGCCTGTACGACGAAGCCTACTTGGAACTCAAGACCGCCGAAGACCTGAACCGCGACAGCAACCTCAGGCAGATCGGCATAGCCTCGTACAACCTCGGGGTCTATTACCTTCACCAAGCGAACGACGTCGACCGTGCGGAGCAGCAATTCGAAAAGGCGCTGCATCGGTTCCCGGGATATCCATCCGCGGTTGCCGGACTGGCGACGGTGCATCTGAGCCGGGGGGATGTGGAAAAAGCCTGGGCCCTGCTGGAGGAGCAGGCACCGCGCTACGATCAGGACTTCGAGATCGTCAAGATGTCTGCCTTGGTCCTTCTGAAAAAAGGAGATTCGCAGGGGGCTCTCAAGGCTGCGGCCCGGGGTATGAGCCTCCGATGGGGCGATCCGCAGCCTTGGGAGATATCAGGCGAAGCCTGGCGGAGACTCGGGCAATGGCAACAAGCGGCGCGGTGCTGGGAGGAGGCACTTCGGCGGAATCCTTCGAACCCAAAGGCCCATCTGGCCCTCGTGGAGATTTATGACCGGATGGGTGATCGCGCGGCGCTGCAAAGAATTGCGTTGCGCTGCCTGATGCTGAAAGGCGAGAAACCGCTCGATGGCTGGCTGACCGGACTAGCTCGCAATCCCCAGGCATCGGTTTACGAGGTCAATGCTGACAGGCTGGGACGGATCATCCGGAGAGAAGTGCTCCATGTCCTGACCGGCAAGTGATGGCGGAACGGAGTGAAGGGGGACCTCTACCGTGGGAATATCCATGTTCCGCTATTGGTCCCTTGCACGCCGGGTTTTCCCGCGGCGTTGATCTTAATTTCCGATGAACTCACGGCGCTAAAGGTCAGCGTGTATTCTCCTATATCGGCCGTCACCCCAACCGCATTGACAAGGCTTGCAGCGTCGGGAGGTACCCCGTTTTCCAGAAAGAGCCGGGCGTAACTCATCGAAAGGCGGGCTTTCCCTTCCGCAACGGCCTGCAGGGCCGCGCGATTTTGCGATTCCCTTGTGAGATCGTGGTATTTGGGAACGGCAACGGAAGCAAGGCAACCGAGAATAACAATTATGGCAACCAGTTCAATGAGGGTGAACCCTCGCTGGGAGGCGGGCACAGACATCAACGGATTAAGGCCTCTTTCCTGTAATATTGCAACCGGGAAAAAACCGCGTCCGCCGCTTCTGCGCTGATGAGGAAACCTGCCTTATCGCCTCATCAAAGGAGGAGGAATCGGTGCGACGAGAGGCCGCGAAGGAGGAGCAGCCCCCGTCCACCGATCCGATGTTGACAAAAACGCGCGTGCGCGGTTATTGCGGTTTGACCCAGATGCTGGAGTTCGTTCCCCTCACGGACCCGACGCCGTCTGCTCTCACGTTAATCCGGGTATCCGTGACTTTCGTGAACGTCAGCGTGTAATCTCCGGCGTTTCTGAGACTCGGATCCGTAGTATTCACATACGTAATAAGCGCATCCACGCTCGTAGCCGTACCGGACAGCAGAGCCCTTGCGAACTGATTCGACAGCCTGGATTTCCCCTCGGCAACGGCCTGCATGGCGGCCTTATCGGACGCGACACTCGTCAGGTCCATGAACCGGGGGATGGCCACGGCCGCGAGGATCCCGAGGATCACGAGCACGGCAATGATTTCGATCAACGTAAAACCTTTCTGATTGCGCACTTTCGATCGCCTCCTTGACATGGTCAAATGCCCTCCTTCACGTGTAGTTTTCTCTCTCTCGAAACTCCGACAACCCCATTTATCGCACGTTCGTGCGGCGACCGGCCGGCGCCTTCGGGTTTCCCCTTCCCGTCGGCACCCCTCCGAAAGGTGGCGCATTGTAAATCATTTCATCCCGTATTTCCACAGTTTTTCGATCTCCAGGGCCCTGGAGATCATCCCCGCGGTGCCTGCCGGCCGGCCGGGCCATGCGGGGTGAATCCCCTGGTCAACGGGTGATCGGCCGCCACAAACGGATGCCGGTCCTTCGAGATGACCTGCAAAAATGCGGAGCATCATCCGTGCCATGGCGCAGAGCCGCGAACCCGGGAAAAGGGGAATGCCCGGCATTATCGGCCACTTGACCACGCTTTTTTTATGCCGAAAGGGCCCGAAACCTGCCTCCCGGGACCGAAAAACTGCCATAAATTGTTGTAATGTCTACATTTTATGTAGATTTCTTGATCGTCGTGACGTCGATGTTGTACTTTTTCACCCGGTGCCACAGGCTGCGCTCCTTGATCCCCAGGATCTGGGCCGCCTTGACCTGGACCCCGTCGGCCCGGGTGAGGGCATCGATGATGAACCGCTTCTCGATCTCGGCAAGCCGGTCATCGAGATTGGCCTGCTCCGGCACCTCCTGCATGGCCTGGCCGACGAGTCCCCCCGAGATCTGGACGGGGAGGTGCTGGGGTTCGATGATGCCGTTTTCTGCCATCACGGCGGCGCGCTCGATGACGTTTTTCAGCTCCCGCACGTTGCCAGGCCAGTGGAACCCCATGAGGAGCTGCAGGGCCGAGGACGAGATCTCGGCCGATTTCGGGGCCGTCTCCAGAAACCCCTGCGCGAGTGCGGGGATGTCCTCCCGGCGGTCCCGCAGCGGGGGGAGGTGGAGGGAAAAGACATTGAGGCGGTAGAAGAGGTCCTCCCGGAACTTGCCTTCCTGGACGAGTTTCGTCAGGTTCTTGTTCGTCGAGGCGATGATGCGGATGTCGACCCGGATGGGTTTCGTGCCGCCCACCCGCTCGAACTCCTTTTCCTGGAGAACCCGCAGGAGCTTGGCCTGGGTCGCCAGCGGCATGTCCCCGATCTCGTCGAGCAGGATGGTGCCGCCGTGGGCCAGCTCGAACTTGCCCCGCTTCTGCGCCGTGGCGCCCGTGAAAGACCCCTTTTCGTGGCCGAAGAGCTCGCTCTCCAGGAGCCCCTCCGGGATGGCGACGCAGTTGAGCTTGATGAAGGGCCCCTCCTTGCGGAGGCTGTGCTGGTAGATGCTCTGGGCGACCAGCTCCTTGCCCGTGCCGCTCTCCCCCGTGATGAGCACCGTGGCGTCCGTCGGGGCCACCTTGAGGATCTGGCTGAAGATCCCCCGCATGACCTTGCTCTGGCCGATGATCTCGGGGAAGAGCTCGCGCGCCTCGACCTTGGAGAGCAGGCTCGTGACCTGCTCGAAGATGATGTTGAACTGGCTGATGTCGTCGGCCTTCTGGTCCACGGCGCTCTGGAGCTGGGACTTCGGGAAGGCGGGCAGGTTCTCGGCGTCGCGGATGAATTTCTTGATGGGCCGCAGGATGAGCCACGTCACCAGCAGGGCACACAGGAAGGTGAACAGCGCGATGCCGATCCCCCAGGTCCTGAGCATCCACGGCGTCTCGACCTGGTACTTCGTGTAGAAATCGACGATCTGGTACGTGACGATCACGGCGAGGACCGTAATGCCGCTGAAGATGATCGGGATCAGGACGTAGAGGCTGATCTGGAACCGTGATTTCTGCATGTCGGCCTTAGAACCCCTTGGTGGCGATCTTGGTCAGATCCCACATGGGCAGGAAGACGGCAAGGGCGAAGAACCCGACGACGAAGGCCAGGCCCACGACCAGGACCGGCCCGATGGCATCGGAGAGGCGCTTGACCGCGAAGGCCACCTCGTCGTCGTAGTGGACGGAGACGGCCTGGAGCATCTCGTCGAGCTGGCCCGACTCCTCCCCGATCGCGACCATCTGGATGACCATGGGGGTGAAGTACCGCGCGGTGCTGAGCGGCCCCGAGATCCCCCGGCCCTCCTCCACGCGGTCGCGGACCTGGTCAAACTCCCGGGCGATGGCCGTGTTGCCGATCGTCCCCGAGAGGATCTGCAGGGAGTTCATGACGGGCACGCCGCTGGCCTGCAGGATGGAGAAGATGCTGGCGAAGCGGGACATGGCCGACTTCATGAACAGGGGCCCCAGCAGGGGGACCCGCAGCAGGAAGGCGTCCAGGACGTACCGTCCCTGCTCGGTCCTGAAGTAGTACGCTGCCCCCGCGACGAGGCCGATCAGCACGGCGAGCGAGACGAACCAGTAATCCGTCAGGAGGCGGTGCAGGAACAGGCTCACCTTCGTCGGCCACGGCAGCTCGACGCCCACGCGGGCGAAGATGCCCACGAAGCGGGGGATGACGTAGTTGAGCAGAACGAAGAACGCGATCCCCAGGGCCGCCACGACGATGATCGGGTACTGGAGGGCCGACTTCACGTCGGACTTGATCTTGTGCTCGTGCTCGAGGATGTAGATGAGCCGCGCCAGGACCTCCGGGATCGTGCCGCTGGCCTCGCCGGCCTTGATCATGCTCCGGTACAGGGTGTTGAAGGTCTTGGGGTGCTTCGCCATGGCATCGGAAAGCGGGGAGCCTTCCCGCACGTCCTGGGAGATCTCCGTCACGATCTGCTTGAGCTTGGGGTTCGTAACCTGGACCTCGAGGACTTCCAGGAGCCGCATGATCGGGACGCCGGCGAGGAACATGGTGCGGAACTGCTTCGTGAAAAGGATGAGCTCCTGCATCGAGACCCCGCCCACCCTCTGCTGCAGGGTCGCCCAGGAAACCCCGAGCAGGGCGGCGCGCTCCGACGCGCCGGCGACCCGGGACGGGATCCAGCCGCGGTTGAGCAGGAGCGTCCGGGCCGCGTCGAGCGAATCCGCCTCGATCGTGCCGTTGACGCTCGCCCCGGTCTCGTTGATGGCCTC
>CAYSDD010000028.1:0-1138 GCA_964429555.1 uncultured Syntrophaceae bacterium | reverse complement strand
ACACCATGACCGCCGCCGAGGCCTCCTCGATGGTGGTCACGCCGGAGAGCACCTTGCTCATCGCGTCGTCCTTGAGGGTCCGCAGCTTGCCCTTCTGCTTGAGGGTCCGGCTGATCTCCTGGGCGGCCATCCCCCGCAGGATCATGTCCTGGACCTCCTCGTCGTTGACGACGATCTCGAAGATCCCCGTCCGGCCGCGGTACCCCGTTCCCATGCAGGCCGGGCAGCCCCGGCCCCTCTGGAAATTGGCCCCGTCGACCTGCAGGCCCCAGGCGGCGATCACCTTCTCGTTGGGCCGGTAGCGCTCCACGCAGTAGGGGCAGATCGTCCGGACGAGGCGCTGGGCGAAGGTCGCCAGCAGCACCGACGAGACGAGGAACCGCTCGATCCCCATGTCGATGAGGCGCGTGATGGCGCCCGCGGCGTCGTTGGTGTGCACGGTGCTCAGGACCCGGTGGCCCGTGAGGGCCGCCTGCACGGAGATGCCCGCCGTCTCGGCGTCGCGGATCTCGCCGACCATGATCACGTCGGGGTCCTGGCGCAGGATGGAGCGCAGGCCGCTCGCGAAGGTCATGCCCGCCTTGCGGTTGAGCTGGACCTGGCGAACCTTCTCGACGCGGTACTCGACGGGGTCCTCGAGGGTGATGATGTGGATGTCGGGCCGGTTGATCTCCCGGATGATGGCGTAGAGGCTCGTGCTCTTGCCGCTCCCCGTGGGGCCCGAGCTGAGGATCATCCCGTAGGGCTTGTTGATGATGGCGTCGATCTTGTCGCGGTCCTCCTTGACCATCCCGAGCCGGTCGAGCGAGTAGACCCCGGCGCCCATGTCCAGCAGCCGCAGGACGAGGTTCTCGCCGTAGATGGTCGGGATGGAGGAGACGCGGACGTTGATCTCCTTGTTCTCCATCTTGACGGTGAAGCGGCCGTCCTGCGGGATGCGCGAGGTGGCGATGTCCATGTTCGCGAGGATCTTGATGCGCGAGATGATGGGCAGGAACATCTGCTTCGGCGGGGCGGGCACCTCGTGGAGCTTCCCGTCGATGCGGAACCGCACCTGGACGTTCTTCATCTGGGGGCTGATGTGGATGTCGCTGGCCCCCTCCCGGACGGCCTGGGAGATGATGGAGTTCACGAGGCG
>CAYSDD010000027.1:0-9011 GCA_964429555.1 uncultured Syntrophaceae bacterium | reverse complement strand
CGTTGCTGAGGATGCGGCCCACGCTCCAGGGGTTGTCCGTGCCGTGGATGCCGTATCCGCGCGCCGAGAGCCCCAGCCAGTAGCGGCCGATCGGGTTGTCGGGCCCGGCGGGCATGATCTTCGTCTTGTACTTGTGCCGCAGCTTGGGGGGGATGTTCCACTCGGGGTCTTCCTCTTTCTCGACGACCCGGAACGTCCCCAGCGGCGTCTGGGTCTCCTCTTCGCCGACCGTGACGGGATAGGTGATGACGGTTCCCCTCTTCGCGTGGAAACGGTAGAGGCGCATCTCCGGCACGTTGATCACGATGCCCCTGTGCCGGGTCGGCGGGACGATCCACATCGTGGGGATCTGCAGCGCGCTCCCCTCCTCGAGCAGCCAGGGGTCCCGGTCGGGGTGGAAGGCCTGCAGTTCCGTCACCCCCAGGCCGTACCGTCTCGCGATGTCAAGGAGCGTTTCGCCCGGCTTCACCGTGTGGACGAGCATCCGGCCGATGACGGTGCCGGCCCCGGCCGGGTTTTTCGCCGCCGGGGCGTGGCGGTATTCGGTCT
Source organism: uncultured Syntrophaceae bacterium (assembly GCA_964429555.1). Taxonomy (GTDB): domain Bacteria; phylum Desulfobacterota; class Syntrophia; order Syntrophales; family UBA2192; genus UBA2192. Next base: position 8,462 of record CAYSDD010000027.1, on the reverse strand, counting down.
GCGCGAAGGAGGGATCAAGGGTCAGAAGGAGCAGGAGTGCCGCGATGATGAGAGTCTTGACCCGCATGGCTGATCGGTTTGTTCTCTTCGTGCCGGCCGCAGATCGGCAAGGGATGCAACGCGTTAAACAATTTACACCTTTTCAACCGGTCAATACAAGGTTTTTTTCAGCGCGAGCCCCTGCGTGGGCCGACGGGGCCGCTACTCCCGCTCGTAGGGAAGCCCCAGCGCCTCCGGGGCGCCGATGCGCCTGCGCCGGTTCCGGGCCGTGAAGAGGACGAGGACGGCGATGGTGAACAGGTAGGGGAGCATCTTGAGGAAAAAGGGGGAGGCGGTCGCGCCGAGCACCTGGATCCGAAACCCCAAGGCCTCGATGCCCCCGAAGAGCCAGGCCCCCGCCAGGGCGCGCGGCGGGCTCCAGACGGCGAAGATGACGAGCGCCAGCGCGATCCATCCGCGACCGGCCGTCATGTTCTCGACCCAGCAGGGTGCGTAGAACAGCGACAGGTAGGCCCCCCCGAGACCCGCGAGCATCCCCCCGGCGAGGACGCAGGCCCAGCGGACCCGCGAGACGTGCACCCCTGCGGCGTCTGCCGCTGCCGGGTCCTCGCCGACGGCCCTGAGGTGCAGACCCGGCCGCGTGCGGTGGATCCAGAACCAGGCCAGCGGCACGAGAAGGTACGAGGCATAGACCATCGCGTCCTGGCGGAAGAGCACGGCGCCGGCGACGGGAAGGTCGGAGAGGCCGGGGATCGGCAGGGGCGAGGAACCGACCGGGAGGGGCACCCCGATGAGGTGCTTGCCGAGGTAGCTGCTCAGGCCCGTCCCGAACAGGGCGAGGGCCAGGCCGCTGATGATCTGGTTGACCCGCAGGGTGACGGTCATGAAGGCATGCACGGCCGCGAGCGCCCCCCCGGCGAGCATGGCCGCCGCGGCGCCTGCGACGGGGCTCTTCGTCTCCACGGCGGCCAGAAAGCCGCAGACGGCCCCCGCGAGCATCATCCCCTCGACGCCGAGGTTGAGCACCCCCGAGCGCTCGCAGAGGATCTCCCCCAGGGCGGCATAGAGCAGCGGGGTGCCGGCGCTCACGGCGGCGGCCAGGAGGGCCGTGAGGGCGTCCATCTCCATCTCAGTGCACCTCCCGCACCCGGCCGCGCGGCGCGATTCGGTACCGGCCGAAGAACTCCGCCGCGAGCCAGAAGAACAGCATGGCCCCCTGGAGCATGTTGACCGCCGCCGCGGGGACCCCGATGAACTGCACCGCGTAGCCGCCGACGAGAAGCCCCCCGAAGAGGAAGGACATGACGAGGACCCCGGCGGGGCTCAGCTTCGCAAGCCAGGCCACGATGATGGCCGAGTAGCCGTAGCCGGGCGACAGGCCGTACTGCAGGCGCCCCGTGATGGCCGACACCTCCGTCATGCCCGCCAGGCCCGCCAGCGCCCCGCTGACGGCCATGGCGGCCAGGATGTTCCGCGCGATGCCGACCCCGGCGTAGCGAGCCGCGGCGGGGCTCGCGCCGATGAGGCGGATCTCGTAGCCCCACGTCGTCCTGCGAAGGGCCGCCGCGAGGGCGGCCGCCGCGGCGAGCGCGAAGAGCAGGCCCGCGTGGATGCGCGTGTCGCCGAAGGCGGGCAGCCGCGCGGCCTCGGAAAAGGCCGGCGAGAGGGGGAAGTTGAACCCCGCCGGGTCCTTCCAGGGGCCGTGGATGAGGTACTCCACGAGGAAGAGGGCCACGTAGTTGAGCATGAGCGTCGTGAGGATCTCGCTGGCGCCGACCCAGGCCCGGGGGACGGCGGCCAGGAGGGCCCAGAGCGCCCCCGCCGCCATTGCGGCCGCCATCATCGCAGGCAGCACGACGGGGGCCGGGGCGTCGGGGAAGGCCAGGGCGGCCCCCGTGGCGGCCATCGCCCCGGCGTGGAGCTGACCCTCGGCGCCGATGTTCCAGAGGTTCATCCGGAAGGCCACGGTGATGCCCAGGGCACAGAAGGCGAGGGGGATGGCCTTGACGAGCGTTTCCGAGAGGCCGTAGGCGTCGCCGAAGGCGCCCCTCCACATGCCCCCGTAGACGGCCAGGGGGTCGAAGCCCGAGAGCCGCAGCAACAGGGCCCCGAAGACGAGCGCCACCGCCACGGCCAGTGCCGGCGAGGCGATGCGGGCGAGCGCGGTGCGCTCCGGTCGCCGTTCAATCACGAACATGGACCCTTTCTCCGCAGGAATCTGTTCTCTTTTCCGCTCTTCTTCACTTCCTCACCTCGTCTGCGATCGTCCATGGCGGCGCATGCGGGACGGGACCGTCGAGTCCTTTCAGGCAGGGCCGCGCGTGCGCACGCCCCCCATCATCAGGCCGATGCGTTCGAGGTCCGCCGCGCCGCAGGGGAACGTCCCCAGGATCTCCCCCTCGTAGAGGACGGCGATCCGGTCCGAGAGGGCCATGATCTCGTCGAGGTCCCCCGAGATCAGCAGCACGGCCGCCCCCTCCTGCCGCTGCCCGCGCAGGACGGCATGGATCTGGTCCGCCGCCGCCACGTCGAGCCCCCGCGTTGGGTGGGCCGCCACGATGAGCTTGGGCCGCGCGGCCGTCTCGCGCGCCAGCAGCACCCGCTGGGCGTTGCCGCCGGAGAGGCTCTCCACGGGGGTCTCGAGCGAAGGGGTCTTGATGCGGAATGTCTCGGCGAGGCTGCGCGACCAGGCGAGGATCCGCGCGCGGCGCAGGAAGGGGCCCCGGGAGAGCTCCGGGCCCCGGTAGGCCTTCATGATCAGGTTGTCGGCGACGGTCATGGCCGGCGCAAGCCCCGTGCCCAGGCGGTCCTCGGGGATGTAGCCCACGCCCGCGGCGATGGCGCGGGCGGGCGGGCGGTTGGCCACCTCGACCCCCGCCACCCGGATCGAGCCGGCGGCGACGCGGCGCAGGCCGGCGATCGCCTCGGCGAGTTCGCGCTGCCCGTTGCCCGCCACGCCGGCGATGCCCAGGATCTCGCCGGCGCGCACCTCGAGCGACAGGCCGCGCAGCGCCCTCTCGCCGCGGTCCCCGTCGGCCGAGACGTCACGGACCTCCAGGACCACGGGCCCCGGCCCGGCGGCCCCCGCCGCGCACGCCGGGGCCTCGCGCTCGCGGCCCAGCATGAGCGCCGCCAGCTCGACGGGCGAGGTGGCGGCCTTCTCCACGGTGGCCGCGTGACGGCCGTGACGCATGACGGTGATGCGGTCGGCGATCTCCATGACCTCGGTGAGCTTGTGGGTGATGAAGACGATCGCCTTGCCCGCGGCGGCCATTCGCCGCATCACGCCGAACAGGTCGTTCACCTCCTGCGGGGTGAGCACGGCCGTAGGCTCGTCCATGATGAGGATCGAGGCGCCGCGCCGGAGGGCCTTGACGATCTCGACGCGCTGCCGCTCGCCGACGGAGAGCTGCCAGATGCGGGCCCGCGGGTCGACGGGGAGGCCCTGCCCGCGGGAAAAGGACCCGACCGCCTCCTCGAGGGCGCGGCGGGAAATCGCGAAGCGGGGCTCCCGCATGCCGAGGGTGACGTTCTCGGCCACGGTGAAGCCCTGCACGAGCCGGAAGCGCTGGTGGATCATCCCGATGCCCAGCGCGATGGCCCGGCCGGGCGAGCGGATCTCCACGGCGCGGCCCCCGAGGCGGATCTCGCCCGCGTCGGGGCGGTACAGGCCCGCGAGGATGTTCATGAGGGTCGTCTTGCCGGCGCCGTTTTCCCCCAGCAGGGCGTGGACCTCGCCCGCGCGCAGCTCGAACGACGCCCCGTCGTCGGCCACGACGCCGGGAAAGGCCTTGCGGATGCCGCGCATGTCAACCAGCGCCGGGTGCATCGGGCCGGGCCTCCGGGCTTACTTCTTCGGCAGCGTCCCCTCGACGCCCTCGACGAACCAGTTGAAGCCGAGCATTTCCTGGTCCGTCATGGCCCTGCCGGCGGGCACGACGACCTTGCCCGCGCTGTCCTTCACGGGCCCGGCGAAGGGGTGCAGCCGGCCGCGGATGATGTCGCGCTTCTTCGCCTCGACGAGCTTGACCACGTCGGCGGGCACGGCCTTGTTGAAGGGGGCCAGGTCGACGATGCCGTCCGCCATGGGCCCCCAGTACTGCCCCGTCTTCCACGAGCCGTCCATCGCGGCCTTGACCCGCTTGACGTAGTAGGGGCCCCAGTTCCAGACGGGGCCGGTCAGCACGGCCCTGGGCGCGAACTGCATCATCGGCGAGTTGTAGCTGATGCCGTACTTGCCCCGCTCCTCGGCGGCCTGCATGGGTCCCGGCGTGTCCTGGTGCTGGGCGATGACGTCGCAGCCCGCATCGAGCAGCGCCTTGGCCGCTTCCTTCTCCGAGGCGGGGTTGTACCAGGTGTTCGTCCAGACGACGCGGACCTTCGCCCGGGGGTTGACGGCACGGACGCCCCGGGTGAAGGCGTTGATCCCGCGGATGACCTCCGGGATGGGGTGGGCCGCCACGTAGCCGATGCGGTCGGATTTGGTCATCCTCCCCGCCACGAGCCCCGAGAGGTAGCGCGCCTCGTAGATCCGGCCGAAGTAGGTGGCGGCGTTCGGCGCCGTCTTGTAGCCCGAGCAGTGCTCGAAGTAGACCCCGGGGAAGCGCTTCGCCACGCTCATGACGGCGTCCATGTAGCCGAAGCTCGTCGCGAAGATCACCTTGTAGCCGTCGCGGGCGAACTGGGTCAGGACGCGCTCGGCGTCGGCCCCCTCGGGCACGGACTCGACGAAGGCGGTCTGCACGCCGGGGAGGTTCTTCTCGAGGTACCGGCGGCCCTGGTCATGGGCGAAGGACCAGCCCGCATCGCCCACGGGCCCCACGTAGAGGAACGCCACCTTGACGGGCTGCGCCTGCGCCGTGCCCGATGCGGGCGCGGCCAGGGTCAGGCACAGCGACGCGGCAAGGACGACGAACAGACGGACGACGGCTGTTGCGTGTTTCATGGCCCCACCTCCTGACGGTTTTTTTCCGGGTCTCGGATTCTACCAGATATCCCCGCCCCTGGGTATGAAAAACCCCGGGCCGTCGATTTTTGTGTTTGATCCCCGGCGGGCGATGTCCTAGAATGAACGGGAATTCCAGGTTGTCCTCCCGGGGGTGGTCCCATGGCGAAACGGCTCGTTTCCGCCGCTCTGCTTCTCTTCGTTCTTTCCGGGTGCACCTCGGTCCTGTCGAACCGCATCGTGCAGGAAGACGAGAAGATTCCTTTCCCGGAGCTTCTGCAGAAGCCCGATCGGTTCCGGGGGGCCGTGGTCATCCTGGGCGGCCAGATCATCGAGACCGCCGTCAGGGAACAGGAGTCCTGGGTGCAGGTCCTCCAGCTTCCCCTCGGGGCGCGGCACGCCCCCGACATCACGGCGCCCTCGCAGGGACGATTTCTCGTCGTCTACCCGCGCTTCGTGGATCCCCTCATCTTCGAGAAGGGGCGGAAGATCACCGTGGGCGGCGTCGTCGAGGGGGGCCGGGTGATCACGATCGGCGGCAGGCCCTACACCGTCCCCTCGGTGCTCGAGAGGGAGACTTACCTCTGGAGAGCCGAGGATGATTACCCCGCGGCCGGGTCGGGCCCGGCGGTCCGGTTCGGCATCGGGTTCGGGATATGGCGATGAAGACAGCGGGAGCGATCTGCGTGGTGATGGGCCTTTTGCTGGCCGGCCTTGCGGCCTGTGCGCCGGTTTCGCAGGAGCTCCGCCGGGAGGCCGAAGCGAGCGCGCCCTTCAGCGAGATCCGGAAAAACCCCGAAAAGTTCAAGGGCGCCGTCGTCCTCTGGGGCGGCGTCATCATCGAGACGGTCAACCGTCAGGACTCGACGTCCGTCCGGGTCATGCAGACGGCCCTCGATTTCCAGGGGCGGCCGACGGACCTCGACCGCTCCGAGGGCCGGTTCATCGTCGTCGTCGACCGGTTCCTCGATCCCGACATTTTCAAAAAGGGCAGGGAACTCACCGTGGGCGGGGAGATCGCCGGCAGCGAGACGCACCCCATCGGCGAGATCCGCTACGTCTACCCCGTGGTGCGGGCCAGCGAGCTCAAGCTCTGGGAGCAGAGAATCCCGTACCCGCCCTACTACTACGACCCCTGGTACTGGGGGCCCCCGTACCCGTGGAGGCCCTGGGGACCGTGGGGCCGTCCGTACTGGTGATGACAACACAGGCTCCGGGCAGCAGGCTTCAGGCATCAGGAAAGAGAACGGCATCTCGTTCGATTGGACCTGACGCCCAATGCCTCATGCCTGATGCCTATTTTTTTCAAGGAGAAATTCCATGTCCGAGCTCTTTGAGCGTCCCGCCATGGGATGGCTGCCCGATTACCCCGACTTCAGGGACTACACGGCGCAGACGAAAACCATCCTTCCCCTCATGCAAAAAGTGAGAGGGAGCGGCGAGGGGAAGAAGCCGAAATTGCCGGCGGCGTGCGACCTCCGCGACTGGTGCCCGGCCGTGGAGGACCAGGGCAAGATCGGCTCGTGCACGGCCAACGCCGGCGTGGGGATGATCGAGTACTTCGAGCGCAGGGCCTTCGGCAGGCACGTCGAGGCCTCGCGGCTCTTCCTCTACAAGGTGACCCGCAACCTGCTGCACTGGACGGGCGACACGGGGGCCTTCCTGCGAACAACCATGGGGGCCCTGGTGCTCTTCGGCGTGCCGCCCGAGGAGTACTGGCCCTACCGGACGGAGGACTTCGACAGGGAGCCCCCGGCCTTCTGCTACGCCTTTGCCCAGAATTACCAGGCCATCCAGTACTACCGCCTCGACCCGCCCGGCACCTCGCCCGCGGATCTGCTTGCCGGGATCAGGACCAAGCTCGCGGCGGGCCTGCCGTCGATGTTCGGGTTCAGCGTCTACAGCTCCATCGACCAGGCCGGCAAGACGGGGAAGATCCCCTACCCGGCGAAGGGCGAGAAGCTCCTGGGCGGCCACGCCGTGATGGCCGTGGGCTACGACGACAGGATGAAGATCAAGAACGCGGGCCCCGGCGGCCCGGAGACGACGGGGGCGATCCTCATCCGCAACTCCTGGGGCGCCAAGTGGGGCGAGAAGGGCTACGGCTGGCTTCCCTACGAGTATGTGCTCAAGGAGCTGGCCCTGGACTGGTGGTCGCTCGTGAAGGCCGAGTGGATCGACACGGGGGAGTTTGGCACAAAATAGGCTTAAGGCTTATGGCGAATGGCATAGGGTCGGAAGACAAAGGATCAAGAGCAACAAAAAAGGATCGGGGGTTTTCCGATCCTTTTTGCCTTAAGCCCTTTGCCCTATGCCTGACGCCTATAATTTATTCACATTCTCGCTCATCTTGATCTTGCCGTCCTTCTCCATGCCCTCGCGGACTTCCTTGAGCCACGCCTGGAAGTACTCCGCCTCCTTGGCCCGCAGGAGGATGACCTTCAGGATGTCCTTCTGCTTTTCCCAGGAGCCGTCGTCGACGCGCTTGCGCTCCTTGAACCGCGGGATGACGAGCGTCCCGTCGCCCGTGGTGTAGACCTCGGAGGGGTAGGGTGCCTTCTCGGAGAGCTGGAACACGGCGTTGATCAGCTCCGGCGACGCCCCGGCCTTGGGGATCTCGGTGCCCGGGGCGAAGAGCCCCGTTTCCACGACCTCCGCGCCCGTCTCCCGGGCCACCGCCCGGAAGTCCTCGCCCTTGCGCATCCGCTCCAGGGCCGCCTCGGCCTGTTTGCGGCAGATCTTGAGCGCTTCGCCGGCGGCCCAGCGCTCCTCGACGTCCTTCCGGACCTCCTCGAAGGGCGGGGTCACGGCATCCTTCCTCGCCGAGACCTTGATGACATAGTGGGCCCGGGGTGACGAGAGAACGGGAGTGATCTCGCCCGTTCGGGTGCTGAAGATCTGGGTCTCCCCGTCCCGGATCGCCCTGAGCTCCGCCGGCAGGTCCCGGGCCGAAAAGAAGCCCGTCTCCTGGACGCGCAGCCCGTTGCTCGCCGCGTAGGCTTCGAAGTTCTCCTCCTGGTAGATCGTGTCGTGGGCCTTCTTGGCCTGCTCCGCGGCATAGCCCATGGCCTTCATCAGGCGGATCTCCTCGGCGATCCGCCCCTTGACGGCCTCCAGCGGGGGGGGCTGGCCCTTCACGGCAGGCAGCTTGCCCTTGTTGGACTCGTAGGCGCTGCGGATCTCCTCGGGCGACACGTCGACCTTGCCGAGGTAGCTCTCGGCGGGGAAGGCGAGCACCTTCACCTGCACCTGCGCCGGGATTCGGAAATCGTCCTTGCGGTCGGCGTAGTATTTCTCGAGCTCCTCGCGGGAGGCGCTCACCTTGCCGCGGCAGGCCCGGGCGGGGAGCTTGAAGAGCTCCACGTTGATGCGCTCGGACTGCATGCGATGAATGTCCTGCATCTCCTGCTCCGAGACCTTCACGCCCTGGCGGAAGATGTCCTGGATCTTGGCCGTCTGGAGGGCCTTCTTCTGCAGCGCCTCGAAGTCCTCGGGGCTCATCCGCTGGTAGCGCAGC
>CAYSDD010000026.1:0-9912 GCA_964429555.1 uncultured Syntrophaceae bacterium | reverse complement strand
GGAGGGGCTCTTCGTCCTGGAGATGATCGCCGAGATCCGGCGGCGCATCGGCCGCGATGCGCCGGGCCGGGCGGGCGTCTTCGCCGATCGCGCGCTGCAGCTCGTGACCGACCGGGAACTGGCGGGGGCCGCACGCAGCGCCCTGTTCCCGGGCGTCAGGGAGATGCTCGGGGAATTGAGACGACGCGGGGTCAAGCGGGGGATCCTCACCCGCAACTGCCTCGAGGCGGTCACGGCCGTCTTCCCCGACATCGGGGACTACAGCGAAGCCGTCGTGACCCGGAACGACACGGAGCGGGTGAAGCCCCACCCCGACCACATCCGCACGGTGCTGCGGATCCTCAACGAGGAGCCCGCGCGGTCCGCCATGGTCGGGGATCACCCCATGGACATCCGGGTGGGGAAAGAGGTGGGGGCGCTGTCGGTCGGCGTGCTGACGGGCTACTCCGCCGCCTCCGATCTGCAGGAGGCCGGCGCCGATCTGATCCTCGAGCGGGCCTCGGACATCACGGTCTGCCTGGATTGACGCATTCGATGCCTGATGCCCGATGCCTGCAGCCTGTGGCCGGAGTCAGTGGTAGACCTTCCTCGCCGGGGCCGGGGCCACGTGCAGATAGATCCCGTGGACCTGCCGGGAGAGCCGCTGGGCCTCCTGCCAGAGTTCCTCCGCCGTGCGGCTCAGCTTGTCGAGTTCTTCCGTCATCCTCTGCATGCTCGCGCGGGTCGCCCTCGAGTACTCCTTGAGCTGGGCTTCCCGGGCGCGGCACTCCTCGATGAGCTCCCGGTGCCGCTCCAGCTCCTCCGCCGTCAGGTCCTTTTCCCGGATCAGATCGTCGATGGTTTTGACCGGTTTCACGAACTCCTCCTCCCGGTGTACCGCCGGGTTTGCACTCGCCTGCCATCCTACCGTTCGAGCGGGGAAACCGCAATACGACGGGGAGGTGATTTTTCAACGTCCGGCGCTAAGACGGCGGCATGAGCGGAAGTACGAAAATTTTCGTAGTCCGGCGCGGCGGAGGCGACCCGGGCGGTTCGCGCCGCGGGGTGCACCCCCGGCAACTTTTGCGCATCGCCCGCGCGAAATGTGGTATAAGATCGGCACGCATCCGCATCCGGCAGGGGACTTGTCATGTTCAGCGTCACCGTCACGAAGAGCTTTTCGGCGGCTCATGCCCTGAAGATCGGGGGGAAGTGCGAAAATCTGCACGGCCACAATTTCAGGGTCGACGTCACCGTGGAAGGCAGGGAATTGAGCCCCGAGGGGCTTCTCGTCGATTTCCGGGACCTCAAGCAGTGGACCGTCGAGGCCCTCGACGAACTCGATCACAAGTTCCTCAACGATCTGCCCGCCTTCTCGGGGGATTGCGCGACATCGGAGCGCGTGGCGCGGTACCTCTTCGAGCGCATCGCGGCCCGGATGGAGGGTCACACCGCCCGACTCGCCGAGGTGACGGTGTGGGAGTCGGACAGCGCCCGCGTGCGCTACACGGGGGAGCAGCGATGATCGACGTGCAGAGCCGCCGCGACAGCCGGAAGATCGACATCCGGAAGGTCGGCGTCAAGGGCATTCAGTACCCCATCATCGTGCAGGACCGGGCAAACGGCGTCCAGCACGTCAACGCGACCGTCAGCATGTACGTCAGCCTGCCCCACCAGTTCAAGGGCACGCACATGAGCCGCTTCATCGAGATCCTCAACGAGTACCGGGGTCAGATCAACATCCGCAGCTTCGAAAAGATCCTGCTCAAGATGCGCGAGAAGCTCAACGCGAAGTCGGCGCACATGGAGATCGAGTTCCCGTACTTCATCGAGAAGCGCGCCCCCGTCTCCGGGGCGAGGAGCCTGATGGACTACCGCTGCCGGTTCACGGGGGCCAACGACGGGCAGAAGACGGATTTCCTCGTGGGCGTGTCGGTCCCCGTGACGACCGTCTGCCCCTGCTCCAAGGCGATGAGCCGCCTCGGGGCCCACAACCAGCGCAGCATCGTCACGGTCCGGGTCCGCTTCAGGAAGTTCTTCTGGATCGAGGACGTCATCAGCCTCGTGGAGGGATCGGCCAGCGGGGAGGTCTACTCGCTGCTCAAGCGCGTCGACGAGAAGCACGTGACGGAGGCGGCCCACGCCAACCCGATGTTCGTCGAGGACGTGGTGCGGTCCGTGGCCGTGAAGCTCAATCGCGACCCGAACTTCACCTGGTACAGCGTGGAGGCCGAGAACATCGAGAGCATCCACAACCACAGCGCCTACGCGTACGTGGAGAAGGAACCTCGCTAGACGCTCTCCTCCATGGGCAGGATGAAGCCCTTGACGCCGGAGCGCGGATGCGTCCTTCGGATCTCGAGGATGGCCTCCTTGATGCGGGCCACCTCGTCGTCGCTCGCGGCGATGAAGAGGGCGTTGTTCTTCCCCGGCCAGCACGGCGTGCCCAGCTTCGGCACCGTGTCGGTCCCCTCCCCCCGGACCTCCCGCATCTTCGTGTAGGCCTTGACCCCGCCTTTCTTGAAGGCGTCGATGACATCCTCGTCGGCCGCGTCGCAGTAGACGATGAGAAACATCTTCATGGTCCCCTCCATGCCCTGTTGTGTCGATCGTCGATCCGAGCCCGGAACGACCGGTCCGATCCTGCCCGCCTGAAGCGGCGGATTGCAAGCCCGCTCACGGGTCCGGCGGCGGCCCGCTGCGCCTGCGACCGACGCGTCGCGCGACGGCCGCCCCGGCGGACAGGGCGGTCCCGGGCAGCCGCTTGAGAAGGCCCCAGGCATGCCCGGCGGCCTGCGGTGCCCGGCGGATCTGCTTCAGCCATCCCGGGATCTGCCGGATCCGCAGGACCCAGTATTGACGGGTCGCCAGTTTCCGGAACGCACCCCGCCTCACCCACTCCTGGCCGTCGTCGAAGAGATCGTACGCGGCCGGCACCACGGCCAGGGTCAGGAACAGCGACGTCAGCAGTCCCCCGATCACGGACACGCCCATGGGCGAGCGGGTCTCGGCCCCTTCCCCCACGCCGAAGGCGACGGGAAGCATGCCGAAGATCATGGCCACCGTCGTCATGAGAATGGGCCTGAGCCGCACGGGGCCGGCCTCGAGGATGGCCTCCCGGCGGGCGACACCCCGGGCACGGAGCGTGTTGGTGTAGTCCACGAGCAGGATCGCGTTCTTCTTCACGAGACCCATGAGCAGGATGAGGCCGATGTAGCTGAAGACGTTGAGGGTCTTTCCGGTCAGCAGGAGCGCCCCGAAGGCGCCGATGAACGACAGGGGAAGGGAGAGCAGAACCGTGAAGGGGTGGATGAAGCTCTCGAACTGCGCCGCCAGGACCATGTAGGCCATGACGACGCCGAGCAGGATCGCAAACAGCAGGTACTGGAAGGACTCCTGCATCACGTTGGCCTGCCCCTTGTAGCTGGCCGTGAAGTCCGAAGGCAGAACGCCGGCCGTGATGGCATCGAGCTCGGCCATGGCCTGTCCCATCGGCTTTTTCTCGAGGTTGGCAAAGACGGTCACGGCCCGCTGCCGGTCCACCCGGTTGATGACGCTGGGGCCTCCTCCCTCCTGGATCTGCACGACATTGGAGAGCTCCACGAGGCGGCCGTCCCGGGAGCGCACGTAGATCCGCCCGATGTCGGCGGGGTTGGTCCGGTCGCCGGGCTCGAGGCGGGCCCTGACGTCATAGCGCCGCCCCCGTGCCTCGTCCTTGTACTTGGTCACATCGACCTCTCCGCCGATGAGGAAGTTGACGGCCTCGGCGATCGTCGCGATGTTGATCCCCAGATCCGCCGCTTTGTCCCGGTCGATATAGACCTTGACCTCGGGCTTGCCCGTCTCCAGGGAGGTGTCCACGTCGACGATGCCGGGCAGTTTCGCGAACTCCGACGTGATCGTCTTCGCGTAACGCTGGAGCGCCTCCAGGTCCGTCCCCCGGATCGAGTACTGGATGGGCACGTTCCGCACTCCGCCGCCGATCAGGGAGATGTTTTCTGCGCTGGCCTTGAGGCCCGGGATCCGCGCCAGTTCCTTGCGGATGACGGCCTGGATGTCCTGCTGGCTGCGCTTCCGTTCCTTCTTCGGCTTCAGGGTGATCATGAAGACGGCCTTGTTGACCTCCCGGAACCGTCCGCCGCCCTGGGAATAGTAGAGCCTCGTGATCTCGGGGATCTCCTTGACGACGGCTTCTGCCTGCCGGAAGAGCTGATCCGTCGAATCGACGGAATAATCGATGGGCGCCTCGAGACGGACGATGAACTGGCTCTGGTCCTCGGGGGGCACGAATTCTTTGCCGATGAACCGGGTCATCATCAGGCTCAGCACGAAGATCACCGTGGCCACGACAAGCACGGCGATCCTGCGGTCCAGGCAAAACGCGAGAAACCGGCGATAGACCCGCTCCATCTCGTCGTACCGCGTCTCCAGCCAGTCCCCCATCGACCGCATGGCCAGAAAGACCCGTCTCAGAGGAGCGGATCGCGGAACGGGCGCCACCTCCCCGGGGGGCCTCAGATAGCGGGAGGACATCATGGGGGTCAGGGTGAAGGAGATGATGAGCGAGACCAGGACGGCAAAGACCACGGTGAGGGCGAACTGCCAGAAGAATCGCCCGATGATCCCCTTCATGAAGGCCACGGGCAGGAAGATGGCCACGATGGCCATCGTGGTCGCCATGACGGCAAGGCCGATCTCCGCCGTGGCAAAGGATGCCGCCTCCCGGGGCTTCATCCCCTCCTCGATGTGCCGGTAGATGTTCTCGATGACGATGATGGCATCGTCGATGAGCAGCCCGATGGACAGGGTCAGGCCCAGCATGGTCATGTTGTTGAAGGTGAAGCCGAAGGCGTAGATGAGGGTGAACGTGGCGATGACGGAAATCGGGAGGGCCAGGGCGCTGATGAGCGTCGTCCGGACGTTTTTCAGGAAGAGAAAGACGGCAAAGACGGCCAGCAGCCCGCCGAGGATCAGGTGGTGCTGCACCTCGTTGATGGAGGTCTTGATGAAGCGGGACTGGTCGAAGGAGATGCTGAGGTTCATCCCCGGCGGCAGGGTCTTCTGAATCTTCGCCAGCTCCTTCTTGACGAGGTCGACCACCTCGACGGTATTGGTCCCCGATTGCTTCTGGATGCCGAGCCCCACGGCGGTCTCCCCGTTGAGGCGGGCGATGGACCGCCGTTCCTCGAGGCCGTCCTCGGCGCGGCCGATGTCCCGGATCCGCACGGGCGCTCCCCGGGAATAGGCCACGATGAGGTCGTTGAAGTCCGAAGCCCGGGGGAATTCGCCCTTGACCTTGATGGAGTACTCCTTGGAGAGGCTCTCGATCCGCCCCCCGGGGATCTCCACGTTCTCCCGCGCCAGGGCCTGCGCAACGTCGCTGGACGTGATCTGATAGGCCTTGAGCTTGTCGAGGTTCAGCCAGATGCGCACCTGCCGGAGCCGAAGGCCCGTGACGTTGACCGCCCCCACCCCGGACACCTTCTGCAGCTTCTCCTGGAGCACCTCGTCGGCATAGGTGGACAGTTCCCCGATCGAGCGGCTGCCGGAGAGGCTCAGCCACATGACCGGGGTCGCGTCGGGGTCCACTTTCTGGATGATGGGCTCGTCGATGTCGGTGGGAAGCTTCGAGCGGATGATGGAGATCTTCTCCCGCACGTCCTGCACGGCAAGATCGATGTCTTTTTCGAGTTCGAACTCGACGGTGACGACGGACGTCCCCTCGACGCTCTGGGAACTGATCGTCTTGACGCCGTTGATCGTGTTGATGGCCTCCTCGATCTTGTCCGTCACGTCGATGTCCATGATCTCGGGGCTTGCGCCCTTGAGACGCGTCGTGATGTTGACGATGGGGAAATCGACCTTGGGGTAGAGATCGACGCCGATGCTGGGGTAGCTCACGATGCCCAGGACGACGAGGGCCATGAGGAACATCGTCGCCGTGACGGGCCGCCGGATCGAGGTGTCAGCGAGCCACATGGACCTTCACCCCTTCCGCGAGGTTCTGCTGGCCCACGACGACCAGGGTTTCGCCCCCGTTGAGGCCCTCGACGACCTCCATCGTGTCGTCGTACTTGTTGCCCACTTTGACGATCCGTTCCTTGGCCCGGTCTCCCTCGACGACGAAGACCTTGACGTTCTTCCCCTCGTAGAGCATGGACGTCACGGGGATGACGACGGTGTCCTTCGCCTCGGCGGTGTAGAGGATGACCCGGGTGAAGAGCCCCGGCTTGAGCAGTCGCTCGGGGTTGGCCGCGCGGGCCTCGACCATGAGGCTTCGCGTCCGCTCGTCGATCGTGGGGTAGAGGATCGTGACCCGGCCGCTGAACTCCCGGTCCGGGTAGGCGTCCACCTTGAACCGGACGTCCTGGTTGACCTTGAGCCGGCCGATGTCTTTCTCCGATACGGTGAACAGCAGCTTGAGCGGGTCGATCTGGACGAGCGTGTACAGGGGGGTGCCGTTGCGGACGTATTCCCCCTGGGAGATCTTCTTTTCGCTGACGAATCCCGCCATGGGGGACAGGATGCGGGTCTTGGCGTAGCGCTCCTTCGCGATGGCCAGGGCGGCCTTGGATCGCTCGACCTCGGCGTCGGCGACGGCCAGACGCGTGGCCACGTCGTCGAACTGCTGCCTCGTGACCAGCTCTTCCCGGTAGAGGGCCTCCTTGCGCCCGTATTCGGCTTTTGCGTTGACCAGCGTCGCTTCGGCCTGCTTCAGGGCGAACTCGACCCGCCGCAGCTCGCTGGCGTAGTCCCGGTCGTCGATCGTGGCCAGCAGGGCCCCCTTCGCAACGAAGGCGCCCTCTTCGACGTTCGTCGTGCGCAGGATCCCCTCGATCTCGCTCGAGACGACCACCTGTTCGAAGGCCTTCAGCGAGCCGATGGTCTCGATGAAGGGCCGCAGGGATTTCGTCTCGACGGTCATGACCTGGACGTTGACCGTCTTCTCTTCGGTCCCCCGGGATTCCTGTTTCCCGCATGCGACGACGAGCAGGGCGGGAAGAAGAAACGCGGCCAGCGCCGCCCGGAATCGAGGGTTGTGCAGGATGGCGAAAAAGGGTCGTCTCGGCATGCGGTCCGGTTCCTCCGGGTTCTCTCAAGGGTTCTGGGGTTCAGCCGTCGCCCCGGACAGGTACTGCATCAGGGGCGTTCCCGTGACGCGCTGCAGTCTCAGGATGAAGAACTGGTAGTTGTAGGTCGCATCCGCCATGAGCTTCTGGGCCGAGATGAGCAGGTTGTTGGCGTCGATGACATCGAGGCTGCTCGCGAGGCCGAACTCGAACTGCTTGGCCACGGCCCGGATGTTGTCCTCGGCATAGGCCAGCTGGTCCTGGGCGGACTTGAAGATCCCCTTCTGGGCGATGAGGTCGAGCCAGGTGTTCTCCACCTCCACGTTGACCGACTTCACGAAGTCCCGGTACTGGAGCTCGGCCTGCCGGTACCTCGACTCCGACTCCCGCACTTCCGCCCGCCGCAAGCCCCCCTCGAAGAAGGGAAACTGGATCGCCACGGCGCCGTAGACGCTCTCCTTGTTGAACGACGAGGTCTCGGGGCTCTGGTCGGTGCCGCTGTAGACCCCGGCCACGGAGAGCGACGGCCAGTAGGCGCCCCGGGTGACGTCGACCTGCTTTTCGGCGATCCGGACCTGCGCCTCCGCGCTCCGGACGTCCGGGCGGGCCTTCAGCGCCCTGTCCTTCAGCGCCTCGAGGTCCGCCGCGTCCCGCTCCGTGACGGGGACCTCCCGGATCTGGAAATCCCGCTCGATCCCGACGAGCCTCGCCAGGAACACCCTCGCGCTCTCGTAGGCGTTTCGCGCCTTGATCTGCTCCGAGAGGGCCCCCGACAGCTCGCCCTCGGCCCGCAGGACCGTCGTCTTCGTGATCTCGCCGGCCTTGAGGCGCGTCCGGGCGGCCTCGCGGTACTTCGTCAGGCGCTCCACGTTGGCGTCGGCGATCTCGAGGGCCTTGCGGGCCTTCATGAACTCGAAGTAGGCCAGGGAGACGGCCAGGAGGAACTCCTCCTGGAAGCTGCGGAAATCGAGCCGGCTCTTCTCCACGCCGTCCCGGGCAAGAGAGTAGTTCGTGAACTCCCGGCCGCTCAGCGACAGGGTCTCGTCGATCCGCATCCCCCAGTTGCCCTGCGTGTCGGGCTGGATGAGCGCGCCCGACGGGCCCCGCTTGTCCTCCGTGTACTGCGTGTAGGTGCCGAACGCGGTGGCCCGGGGCAGGAGCGCCGAGAGGGCCTTGTACTTCCCGGAATCGGCGATCTCCACGCCTTCGCCCGAGATCCGGACCTTTTCGGACTTCTGCATGCCGATGCGGTACAGGTCCTCCAGGGTGTATTCCGCCGCGGGGGCCGCCGTGCCCCAGAACAGGACCAGCAGGCCCAGAGGGATTGCCCTTGCGCCGATGCCTTTCATTCCGCCTCCTGTTGAACGAGTTTCCCCCCTGCGATCCGGCCCATCCCCGGCCCGATGACCGGCGCGGGGGAGGCTCCCCGGAAGAACAGCTCGAGGACGTCGTCCACCCTTGCCGTCAGGGACGTCCCCTCGGGGTTCATGATCCATGCAAACTTGAAGTAGGCGATGATGCCGATGAGGCCGTTGGCCAGGGACTTCGTGTCCAGCCGCCGGAGGACCCGGCGCCGGATGCCCTCCCGGAGGATCCCTTCGATGCGGGCGACATGGCCGCGGTGCTCTTCGAGGATCCTCTCCCTGAGCGTCCTGAGACCCTCGGAGCGCAGTCCGCTTTCGTGCCCGATCAGCAGGCGGTAGAAATCGACGTGATGCTCCACGTAGGCAAAGTGCGCGATGACGAGGGCCCGGATCTTGTCCTCGACGGACTCCTCCCGGTCGACGGCGTCCATGATGCCGTCGTACATCCGCCGGACCTTTTCCTCGACCATGGTGGAGTAGAGCTGCTCCTTGCCGCTGAAGAACTGGTAGAGGCCCCCGATCGAAAAACCCGACGATGCGGCGATCTCGGCCATGGTCGTCCCGTGGAATCCCCGGGCGGAAAAGAGTTTCTCCGCCGCGTCGAGGATCTCGGAACGGCGGAACCGGAACTCGCGCTGCCGTCTGAGATGTTTGCCGGTCTTGTCCCCGCTCATGCCGAACGCCCGTTCAATATGGTGAATTGGCGTTCGATCATGCGGAAAGCCCGGCCCATTGTCAAGGGATTTCTGTCTGCCGGCGGGAGTTGGCCCGTTCGACGGCCCGAGGTCAGATCGTCACGACAAACCCGATCTGGTCCCGCAGCATGGGAAGCATGAGATTGAGCGCGCGCCGGCCTGCCTCGATGACCTCGTCGGCGCGATTGAACTCCAGCGGCCCCACGTGGGAGACGTGGGGAAGGATCATGACATCGGGGGGGTCGCCGGCGAGCCGCTGGCGCCCGATGCGGTCCCCCATGAGGTTGATCGAGGCCAGGATCACTTCCAGGATCGAGGGTTCCCGGAACGTCCCGTCCTCGGAGATCTGTCCCAGGGCCAGGGACTTGCCCTGCTTCATGGTTTCGTTGATGTAGTCGGAGAGATACCCCATGAGGTGATCCCGCAGGCCCTTGTTGTCCTCCTCGGATTCCTTCGCGCCGAAGCGGCCCGTGATCGCCGACTTGCCCCGCTTGATCCGCTCCGTGACGTACAGGGTCAACCCCGCGAACAGGATGTCCCGGACGCGCAGAGACGGCTCTCCCTCTTCCGCCTCGGTCTTCGGCGGCCCGCCGAGGATCGGTTCCCGGGTCATCTCGTACTGGATCTTGACGTCCGTGTTGGGGTTGACGGCGATGACGGTGCCGGCCCCCATGGAGCGGCACAGCGATACGGGAACCGGGTTGACCAGCCCCCCGTCGACCAGCAGCCGCCCCTCCCGGAAACAGGGCGTGAACATGCCGGGCATGGAGATGCTGGCCCGGATGGCCTCGATGAGCGAGCCCT
>CAYSDD010000025.1:0-9998 GCA_964429555.1 uncultured Syntrophaceae bacterium | reverse complement strand
CGCTCGGCGATTTTCCGCAGCTGGCTGGGCGCCACGAACAGGCCCCTGACCTTCACGGCCTCCCCCACCCTCCCGGCGATCCCGGCAAGCCTCGGCGAGGTCCTCCCGCAGGGGCAGCGCCCGGGGATGAGCCTCGCGAGGTCCCCCGTCCCGAATCGGAACAGGAAGAAGATGTCGTTGGGTCGCGTGACGACCACCTCGCCCAGTTCGCCGGTCGGAACCTCCCGGCCCGTCTCGGGGTCCAGGATCTCGACGATGACTTCCTCGCAGAGGTGCCACCCCGCTTTCTCCCGGCACTCGTAGGCCACATCGCCCACCTCGGTCGCCCCGTACATCTGGTAGGTGTCGATCCCGTATCGCTCCTCGAATTCCTCCCGGAGCGCGGGGTGGAGCGGTTCTGCGGCAAAGGAGGCCCTGCGGACCCTGAAGTCCTTCCGGAAGTCGTGGCCCGCCTCTTCGGCCTTGTCGATGACGGCCCTGAGAAAGCTCGGGGTGCCGGTGTACCCGGTCACCCCCAGGTCGCGGATCAGCTGGACCTGGATGGCGGCACTCGATGCGCCGGAGGGAACGACCGTCGCCCCGACCCGCCGCAGCCCGCCGTGGAAGGTGAGACCGGCTGCGACGAGGTGATAGGAGAACGCGTTGAGGACCACGTCCCCGGGCCCGAAGCCCGCGGCATGGTAGGCCCTCGCCCAGAGGGGGTCCGACTCCGACAGGTGGGGCTCGTAGACCGGCCCCGGCGAGGTGAAGATCCGGTCGATCGCGGCCGCCGGGTTTCCCAGTCCCGCGTAAGGAGGGTCATCGAGCTGCATCTGGACGATCTTCTCCCGCGAGATGACGGGGAGTCTCCTGAGCAGCTCGAAGGCGCTGCCCTTCACCGGCGTGACGCCGAGCGATTCGATCTGCCCCCGGAGGCGCGGGGATTTCCGGGCGGCCAGCCGCATCATGGCCGCCAGTTCCTTCGCCTGTTCCTCCCGGCGTTTCTCGGGGCTCCTCGTTTCCTTCCCGTCGAAATACGCGTTCTGTCTTTTCACCGCCATCTGATCCCCCGATATCCTTGATCTCACGGCCGCCCGATCCCCGATGCGCTGCCTTTCAGAGCCACCGCTTGCGCCGCTTGTACGCCTTGACGTCCCGGTACGACTTCGCCGTGCCGGCGGCCCCCATGCCCAGGTAGAATTCCTTGACGTCGGGGTTTTCCCGGAGATCCTCGGCACGGCCCTCCATGACGATCTTTCCGTTCTCCATGACGTAGCCGTAGGTCGCGATCTGGAGGGCCATGTTCGCGTTCTGCTCCACCAGGACGATCGTGGTGCCGTCCTCGCGGTTGATGCGCTCGATGATCTGGAAGATCTCCTTGACGATCAGGGGCGCAAGCCCCAGCGACGGCTCGTCCAGCAGCAGCAGCTTCGGGTGCGCCATGAGCGCGCGGCCGATGACGAGCATCTGCATCTCTCCGCCGCTGCAGTACCCGGCCAGCGTCTTGCGGCGCTCCACGAGAGCCGGGAAATAGTGGTAGACCTTCTCCAGGTCCTGCCGGAAGGGCTTCCCCCACCGCGTGGCCGTGCCGACGCGGAGGTTTTCCTCGATGGTGAGGTACTTGAACGGCTGGCGGCCCTCGAGGACCTGGATGATCCCCGCCCGGGTGATCGTCTCGGGGGAGTGGTTGTGAATCGGCCGGCCGTCAAAGAGGATGCTGCCCTCGGTCACCTCGCCGTTCTCCGGCTTCAGGAGCCCCGAGACGGCCTTGAGGGTCGTCGTCTTGCCCGCCCCGTTGCTGCCGAGCAGCGAGACGATCTGCCCCCGCTCGACGGAGAGCGAGACGCCCTTGAGGACCTGGATCACATCGGAGTAGACGACGCTGATGTTGTTGATGACGAGCAGCTTGCCTTCAGTCATGTTCCTTCTTCCGCTTTTCCCGAGACCCGATGCCCGGGCCCCCATTTCCCGACCCTGTCCCCTGAACCCCGGGCCCTAATAGGAGAACGGCCAGAGCCTGAAGCTCGACTTCACGATTCTCCACACCTCCGCCAGTCCCCGCGGCTCGAAGAGGATGAAGAGCACGATGGCCAGGCCGAAGACGAACTCCCGCAGCGGGGCGAGCGTCAGCTCCACGCCGGCGACGCCGCCCATGTTCATGATCGTGTCGGTGACCCATCGCAGGCCCTCGTTGAGCAGCGTGATGAACACGGTGCCGAAAATCGCCCCGGAGATGCTCCCGAGCCCCCCGATGATCACCATCGCGATGTACTCCACGGAGAGGCCGAGGTTGAACGGTTCCGCCGTGATGCTGATCATGTAGTAGCCCCACAGGGCGCCGGCGACCCCGGCATAGAAGGAACTGACGGCAAAGGAGAGCAGCTTGTACGGGAAGATGGGGATCCCCATCCCCTCCGCGGCCCGGTCGTTGTCCCGGATGGCCACGAAGGCGCGCCCGTAGCGGGTCCGCATGAGATTCACGGCCCCGAAGCCCATGATGACCGCCACGGTGTAGATCACGTAGAAAAAGCGCACATCCCCGACGACGGGGACCCCGAAGAGCGTGGGGGCGGGCAGCGTCATCCCCATGGTTCCCCCGGTCACGCTCTCCCAGTGAATCAGGGCGTACTCGATGATGAACTGCCCCGCCAGCGTCGCGATCGTGAGGTAGAGGCCCTTGAGCCGTCCGGAGGGAATCCCGAAGACCATGCCGACAACCGCCGTTACGAGACCCGCGACCGGGATCACGGCCAGAAAGGGAATCCCGTATGTGACGGAGAGAATGCCCGCCGCATAGGCCCCCACACCGAAAAAGGCCCCGTGGCCCAGGGAGATGAGACCCGTGTACCCCACGAGGATGTTGAGCCCGATGGCCGCGATGGCCGCGATCCCGATGCAGTTCACCACGTAGAGCAGGTAGGGCGTGGCGATCCAGGGCACGAGGGCAAACAGCGCCGCGAGTCCCACGGCGGCCCAGAGACGCCCGAAATCGGTCTCGAAGACGGCCAGCTCCTCCCGGTACTGGATCCGGTAATTGCCGCAAGGCCGGAAGCGAAGGGGTCTTGTGCGCATTGACTCTCCCCGTTACACGCGTTCGATTTCGACCAGTCCGAACAGACCGTACGGCTTCACGAGCAGGATGAAGACCAGAACCACGTAGGGCACGATGTCCCGCAGCGAGGGCGACAGGTACCCTCCCGTGAAGGTCTCCAGCAGGCCGATGATGAGCCCGCCGATGATGGCCCCGCCGATCGAATCGAGCCCCCCGAGGATGACCACGGGGAACACCTTCAGCCCGATCGAGGAGAGCTCGTGGACGTTGATGCCGTTGATGATCCCCAGCACGATCCCGCTGATCCCCGCGACGAGGGCCGCGATGGCCCACGAGAGGGCGAAGACGCGCCGAACGTGCACCCCCAGGGAGAGGGCGGCCGGCTGGTTGTCCGCCACGGAGCGCATGTAGATGCCCTGGGACGAGAACTTGAAGAACAGGCCGAACATCAGCAGGAAGAGGCTGCCGATGACGATGGCCGCCACGTAGACGGGAGGCACCTGGATGATGCCCCAGTCGATCCCGAGCCCCTCGGGGAGAAACTCGGGGTAGGTGTAGAGGTTTCCGCCCCAGACCAGCAGCATCCCGCCCTTGAACATGGAGGCCAGCCCCACGGTGAGCATGATGACCTGGATCAGCGGCTCGCCGATCAGGGGCCTCAGGAAGATCCGCTCGATGACGAACCCCAGGACGAACGACCCGGCGAGCGTCACGACGAAGGCCAGAGCAACGGGCAGCTGCGCCCAGGTCACGAGGGCGAGGAACAAAAACGCGCCGAACGCCAGGATCTCGCCGTGGGCGAAATTGAGAACGCTCGAGGACTTGAAAATCATGACGAAGCCCATGGCGGACAGCCCGTAGAGAAAGCCGATGCTCACTCCGTTGATCAGCAGCTGCAGAAAGAAATCCATTCCTGTCTCCTTACGGCACGTCGTGTATCCTGACCGTCGTCTCGATCTTTCCCACCTGTCCGTCGCGGTAGCGGACCTGGCTCTTCACCTCCAGCGACCGGACGTTCTTGTACATGGCCTCGATGAGGTTCAGGTACAGGCCGTAGACGAAGCGACGGCGGACCTTGCCCGTCCGCGTCAGCTCCTCGTCGTCGGCGTCGAGCATCTTGTACAGCAGCAAAAACTTCTTGATCCTCATGGAATCGGGGAGCCTCTCGTTGACCGCCCGGACCTCGCCGAGGATCAGTTCCTCCACCTTCGGCTGCTGGGAGAGGTCCGTGTAGGTCGTGTAGGGAATCATCCGCTCCTCCGCCCAGTTGCCCACGTTGCCCATGTCGATGTTGACGAAGGCCGAGATGTAGGGCCGTCCCTCGCCGAAGATCACCGCTTCCTTGATGTAGGGGCTGAACTTGAGGCGCGTCTCGATGAAATCGGGCGAGAAGGCGGCGCCGGACTTGTTGCGGATGATCTCCTCCTTGCGGCCGATGATGACGAGGTGGCCGTCGGCGTCGAGATACCCCGCATCCCCCGTCCGCAGCCACCCGTCTCGGAAGGCCTCCTCGGTCGCCTTGTAATCCTTGTAGTAGCCAGCGAAATTGGAGAGGCTCTTGACAAGCACCTCCTGGTCCTCGGCGATCTTCACCTCCGTTCCCGGGAGGGTCTTGCCCACCGTCTCGGGCTTCACCTCGCCGTCGGGCTGGACCTGGAAGATGCCGCCCGCCTCGGTGAGACCGTAGCACTGCTTGAGGTTGAGGCCGCAGGAGCGGAAAAAGCGGATCACCTCGGGGCTGATGGGGTGGCCCCCCGTGTAGGCGGATGCGATGCCGAGACACCCCACGCGGTCCAGGAGAGGCCGAAACACCAGCCACGACGCGATGCGGTGCAGGGCCCGCAACGCCGCCGACGGCGTCTCTTTCGCCGCCTCCGCGTCCACGGTCCTCCGGCCGATCCGCTCCGCCGCCTCGAAGAGCTTGCGCTTCACGAAGCCCGCATCGGCCATCCTCACGCGGATCCTGGACGCCAGGTCCTCCCAGAACCGCGATGACGAGACGATGACGTCGGGTCCGATCTCCCGGAAGTCCGTCTCGATCGTCTCGGCCGTCTCGGGGAAGTTCATCGTCAGGCCCCCCACGAGCGCGATGCCCACACCCCAGACCTGGTCGACAATCCAGGCGGGCGGGGTGATGGAGAGCCAGTTCGACCCGATGCCGATGGGGGTCGCCTCGATCCACTTGCGCGCCATGGCGGTGAAGTTCCGGTGCGAGAGCATGGCGAGCTTCGGCAGCCCCGTCGTCCCCGAGGTCTGGATCATGACGGCCACGTCCTCGGGTCTGCCGCGCCAGAGCTCGGACGGGAAGAGCTGCGGCTTTTCCCTCTCGAGAGCGTCTCCGCGCTCCAGCAACTCCCGGAAACTCAGCAGCCACGGGTTGTCACGATAGGTCCGCATCCCCGTGGGGTCGACGTAGACAACGGTCTTCACGAATTCGAGCCTCGAGCGTGTCTCGAGGAGCTTGTCGACCTGCTCCTGGTCCTGGACGACCACCACCGCCGGCTGGAACCGCCTGAGCGCCTCGGCCAGCTCGTCGGCGATCGACGAGGTGAACAGGTTCACCGTGACGCATCCCACGGCCTGCGCCGCCAGCTCGCTGAAGAGCCACTCGGGGTGGTTGTTCATCACGATGGCCACGCTGTCCCGCCGCCGCACATGCAGCCCGAGAAGCCCCAGCGCCGTCCGGCGCACGTAGTGGAAGTACTCCTCCCAGTTCACCGTCTGCCAGATCCCGTAGGCCTTCTCCCGGATCGCGACGTGATTCGGTCCCAGGCGCTTGGCCTGCTCGCTGAGGATCTGCGGCAGCGTATACTTGCCGTAGACGTCGAGCGTCGCCGCATCGATCTTCGCCGCGCCGTTGCCGCCGGTCCGCCGTCCGGCGTCCGAGACGTTCATCGGGCACCTCCCTCCCGGGCGGCATCGGCGCCGGCCCCCTCGCGATCCCCGAGGTAGGCCCGGATGACATCGGGGTTGCCCTGGATCTGCTCAGGGGTCCCCTCGGCAAGCTTCTCGCCGAAATTGAGCACCATGATCCTGTTCGAGATGCTCATGACGATCGACATGTCGTGCTCCACGAGGATCATGGTCTGCCCCCAGGATTCGTTCAGCTCCAAGAGAAACCGGACCATGTCCTCCTTCTCCTCCAGGTTCATGCCGGCGAAGGGCTCGTCGAGGACGAGCAGTTTCGGCTCCAGGGCGAGCGCCCGCCCCAGCTCCACGCGCTTGCGCATCCCGTAGGGCAGCGACCCCACGAGCTTCTTGCGGATCGCCTGGATCTCGAGAAAATCGATGATCTCCTCGATGAGTCGCCGCTGCCGGATCTCCTCGCTGCGGGCCTTCCGGGAGAAGAGCGCGGCGGCAGCCAGGCCGTAGCGGCAGTGCAGGTGGCGGGCCAGCAGGAGGTTCGCCAGCACCGTCATGCCCGGAAAGAGCTCGATGTTCTGAAAAGTCCTCCCGATGCCGTGCTGGATGTGCCGGTGCGTGTGGAGGTTCGAAATGTCCTTGCCGTTGAAGAGGATTCTGCCCTCCTGGGCCTTGTAGTATCCCGTGATGCAGTTGAGCAGGCTGGTCTTCCCGGCGCCGTTGGGACCGATGACGGAGACGAGCTGGCCCGTCGAGACCTCCAGGTCCACGTTATGGACGGCCGTGATGCCCCCGAACCGCAACGTCAGGCGCTCGACGGCGAGCTCCGCCTTCCGCTCCTCCGGCGGCCGCGCGGCAAAGATGGAGGGTTCCCCCCGGTAGGCCTTCATCGTGCCCCCCCTACTTGAGGTGCCTGATTTTCTCCTTGCCCGGCGTGTAGAAGTCGGTCAGCGGCTTGAAGGACCCGTCCTCCCGCACCTGGACGATTCGTCCCCGGAAGGACCCCTCGTGATTGGCCTTCGTGTAGGTCACGGGGGGGACGATGCCGCCGAAATCCTCGTTCGTGAAGGACTCCATGGCCCTGTTGATCGTCTCGCGGTCCGCCTTCCCGTACTTCTCATGGGCCCGCAGGGCGGCGCGTTCCACGATCATGCCCACGACGACCCCTTCCCAGTATGCGGCATCGAAGCGGGTGACCGTCCTGTAGCGCTTCCAGAGTTCCTTGAGGGTGGCGATGCCGGCGCCCCTGTCGCCCGGGAGGCCCCCGGGAAACTGCATCTTCAGCCGGTCGCGGATGAGACCCTTTCCCAACTTGAAGAAGTCGGGGTCCGTCGAAGTCCAGGTCCCGAAGAACTGCGGGTTGTACTGGATGCGGTCGGCGCTCTTGAACGCCGTCACGATGGTGGCCGGAAGCATCTGCATGAAGACGTACTCGGCGCCGTTCTTCTTGAGGCGCAGAAGCTCCGTCGTCAGGTCCACCGTCTTGGGCGGGAACGCCTCGATCGACACGATGTTGATCCCGAGGGCCTTTGCGTACTCCTGGCTCGGCTTGTGGATGGAGAGCCCATAGGCGTTGTTGTAGGTGAGCAGCCCGACCCTGGGGGGCTCCTTTCCCTTGTGGACGGACTTGATGTACTCGAGGACGGCCGCGCAGTCGAGACGGTAGCTGCCGAAGGGCAGGTACATGTACTCCACGGGCTTTTCCAGCAGCTCCCAGCTCGTGGAGTAGTTGATCGTCGGGATCTTGTATCCCTGGACGAGCGGCTTGGCCGCAAGCCCCTCGCCCGCACCCCAGGTGAGGATCATGTCGACCCTGTCCTGGATGGCGAACTTCTTGACCGCCGCCACGGCCTCGGGCACCTTGTAGCCCGTGTCGACGAGGATCAGCTCAACGGGCCGCCCGCCGACGCCGCCCTTGACCTCGTTGACGTAGCGCAGGTAGTCCTGCGTGCCCTTCGCGTGGTACTGGCCCCAGGTGGACGCCGGACCGGTGAGGTTGATGGCCGCGCCCACCTTGATCGGTGCCGCCGCCCAGGACGAAACGGGCAGCACCAGGAGCATCGCCGCCAGGATCCCCTCCAGGACTGTCGAGATCGAACCCTTCATCGTGCTTTCCTCCCCTGCACAGAAAAAAGGCCGTGATGGTCACGGCCCGGTTCATAAAAAAGGCCGTGGGCAGCTTTGGTCTGCCCACGGCCCGATGGTTCATCTGCGGTCAGGCGCTATGGGCAGACCTCCCGAAAGAAGCCGAAAAAGCGATAAAAAGCGAAAGCGCTGCCCGTGTCGAAGTGCCTGTTCATCGATTGCCTCTTGATGGACGTTTCTACCCGATCGCAACAGGGCCTGTCAACACTTTTTTTGCGATTCGTCTCGCGTAGCTTTGCAAACGGGGTTTCAGGCCCGGTTCTTGCTCCCATGGATTGTCTGAACGAGCGATCTGTGGTAGACATAGCCGCCGTCCCTTTGGAGTCGATCATGAACCGTTCCATCTTCAGGGAGTATGATGTCAGGGGGCTGGTCGACGAAGACCTCCAGCCCGGCGTCGTGTACAATCTCGGCCGCGCCATCGGAACCTACGCCGCACAACGCGGGGCGAAGGCGATGACTCTCGGCCGGGACTGCAGGCTCAGCTCCCCCGCCCTCTCCGGCGCCATCCAGGCAGGACTCCTGGCCTCCGGCATCGACGTCATCGACATCGGCACCTGCGCCACGCCGATCCTGTACTTTTCCGTCCGCCACCTGGAAACGGGGGGCGGTGTCATGGTCACGGGCAGCCACAACCCGCCCGAGTTCAACGGGTTCAAGATCTGCGTGGGCCCCGACACCATCTACGGGGGCGAGATCCAGGCGCTGCGGGAAATCATCGAGAGGGGCTCGTACCGGTCGGGCAGCGGAAAAGCCTCGAGCCAGGACATCACGGAAGCCTACCTCGGCTACATCCACGGCAACGTGCAGGTGCGCCCCGGCCTCCGCGTCGTCCTCGACGCAGGTAACGGTGTGGGCGGGGCGTTCGCCGTGCCCCTCTTCGAGCGCTTCGGCTGCGAGCTGACCTGTCTCTATGCCGACATGGACGGCCGCTTCCCCCATCACCACCCGGACCCGACGGTGCCCGAGAACCTGCGTGAGCTCATCGTGCAGGTGCGGCAGCGAAAGGCCGACGTGGGGATCGCCTTCGACGGCGACGCCGACCGGATCGGCGTGGTCACCGACCGGGGGGACATCCTCTGGGGGGACGAGCTGTTGCTGCTCTTCGCCCGCTTCATCCTGAAAGAACGCCCCGGGTCCGCCGTCATCGGCGAGGTGAAATGCTCCCAGCGCCTCTACGACGACATCGCCGCCCACGGCGGCCGGCCCATCATGTGGAAGGCGGGCCACTCGCTGATCAAGGGCAAGATGAAGGAGGAAAAGGCCGTGCTCGCCGGCGAGATGAGCGGCCATCTCTTTTTCGCCGACCGCTATTTCGGATACGACGACGCGATCTACGCCGCGGCGCGCCTGCTCGAGATCCTCTCCCGTACGGGGCAGAAGCTCAGCGACCTCCTCTCCGACGTCCCGAAAACGGTCACGACGCCGGAGATCCGGATCGAGTGCCCCGACGAGATCAAGTTCGACGTCGTGCGGGACGTGACGGAGGTGTTCCGGAAGGACCACCGGATCATCGACACCGACGGGGTCCGGGTCCTCTTTGCCGACGGCTGGGGTCTCATCCGGGCCTCGAACACGCAGCCCGTTCTGGTCCTGCGCTTCGAAGCCTCCACGGCGGCAACGCTCGATCAGATCCGCGCCGCTACGGAAAGAGAACTGCAACGCGTGTTGGCCCGTCGCCGCGCGTGACCCTGAGGCATCACGGATGGACTGGAGAATCAAGCGATGAACAGGCTGTCCCGAGGGCGCATCACGATCCTCCTTGCCGCCTTTCTGCTCGCAGCCGCGCTGCCGCTGTGCCGGGGGTTCGCGTGGGCCCAAGAACCGAAATCCCCGCCCCTGAAGAGGATCCTCGTCGGCCAGACGCCCCTGTGGGTCGAGGTGGCCGACACGCTGGAGAAGCGAGAGCGCGGCCTCATGTTCCGCCGCTCGCTGCCCGAGAACGAGGGGATGCTCTTCG
>CAYSDD010000024.1:0-10607 GCA_964429555.1 uncultured Syntrophaceae bacterium | reverse complement strand
AGGCACTGCTCGGCGCAGAGGACCTCGCCGTACTTGCGGCCCTTCATGAACTGGATGATCAGGACTTTCTTGCCGTGGCCGAGGGCCCGCAGGGCCTGCCCGAGGGCCGCAGTGGTCTTGCCCTTGCCGTCGCCCGTGAAAACCATGATGAGGCCGCGGCTGTACTTGGCGAGGGTTTCTTCGATGGGGTCCTTGGTCATGGTGCCTCCGGGAAAGATGAAAAAGCCCGGGAGGCCGTTACCAGACCTTCCCGGGCTTTCAGATCCGTTACAGGGTTTCGATCACAGGCACCCCTCCAGGTACCGCCTGGCGATGTCCTCGGCCACGGTGTAGGGGTCGACCTCCTTCTTCATGACCTTGTCGATCATCCCCGCCATCTCGCCGCTGCCGATGAGCTTCTGGAGGACCGGCTCGAGGATGCTTGCCCGGATCGCCTCGTTGAGTTCGACCGTCGCCTTGCGGCGCATCCGGTCACCCAGGATGTCCTTGTCGATGAGGTGCTGGTGGTGCTCTTCGATCTTTCCCGCGATGTCTTCCAGCGCCTTGTTGAAGCCCGTCGGCTCGAAGGCGTTTTCCACCTTCATGATGGGCGGCCGCCATCCCCCCTGGAACGTGGACGGCGGGGCCATGTCGAGCATGGCCATCAGCTCCCTCGAGAGCTTGGAGGAACCCTCGCGGTCGGCCTTGTTGACGACGAAGATGTCGGCGATCTCGAGGATCCCGGCCTTGATGGCCTGGATCTCGTCGCCCATCCCCGGCACGAGGACGACCAGCACCGTGTGGGAGTGGTTGATGATGTCCACTTCCTGCTGGCCCGTGCCGACGGTCTCGACGATGATGATATCCTTGCCCAGGACGTCCATCACGTGGATGGCGTCGCCCACGGCCTTTGCCAGCCCGCCCAGGGCGCCGCGCGTGGCGAGGCTCCGGACGAAGACGCCCGGGTCCTCGGCATGGCGCTGCATTCGGATGCGGTCGCCGAGGATGGCGCCCCCCGTGAAGGGGCTCGTGGGGTCCACGGCCAGCACGCCGACGGTCTTGCCCTTCTTGCGGAAGCAGTCGATGAGGCCGTCGGTCAGCGTGCTCTTCCCCGCACCGGGCGAGCCGGTGATGCCGATGACGTGTGCCTTCCCCGTGAGGGGGAAGAGATGCTTGATCGTGGTCTTCGCCTCGGGGATGCGATCTTCCAGGTTGCGGATGAGGCGAGAGGCGGCGCGGATGTCGCCGCCCTTGATCTTTTTCGTGGTTTCCATTCCGGATGTCCTTACCTAGTTTCTCGGCTTGACGTTCGTGTTGATCCAGTTGATGATCGACTCCAGCGTGGTGCCGGGCGTGAAGATCGCTTTCAGGCCGGCGTCGTACAGAATCTGGAAGTCCTGGTCGGGGATGATCCCGCCGCCGATGACGGTGACGTCATCGATGCCCTTTTCCTTCATGAGCTTCGTGACCGCGGGATAGAGGTAGCGGTGGGCCCCGGAGAGGCAGCTCAGCCCCAGCAGGTCCACGTCTTCCTGGATCACCGCCGACACGATCTGCTCGGGTGTCTGGTGACAGCCCGTGTAAATCACCTCGTAGCCGGCATCGCGGAAGCAGCGGGCCAGCACCCTGGCGCCGCGGTCGTGCCCGTCGAGACCCGGCTTGGCAACCATCACACGCAGTTTTCTCTCTGCCATCGTAGTGTCCCCTCCTTCCCTAGTAGAGTCCCGGATCGCGGTATTCGCCGTAGACCTCGCGGTAGACGTCGCAGATCTCCTGCACGGAGCACAGGGCCTTGACGGCCTCGATGCAGTAGGGCATGACGTTCTCGCCCTTCTTGCAGGCCTGCTTGAGATCGTCGAGGCACTTCTTGACGGCCTTGCTGTCGCGCTTGCGCCTCACGGCGTTGAGCCGTTCGATCTGCTCGGTCTCGATCCTGTCGTCGATCTCGAGGAAGGGGATGGACTCCTTTTCCTGGGAGACATACTTGTTGACGCCGACCATGATCTTCTCGCCGGCATCGATCTGGCGCTGGAACTTGTAGGCCGCATCGGAGATCTCGAGCTGGGGGAATCCCTTCTCGATGGCCGCGACCATGCCGCCCATGTCGTCGATCTTGTGGATGTATTCCCAGGCCTGCTTTTCCATCTCGTTGGTGAGCGCCTCGACGAAGTAGGAGCCGGCCAGCGGGTCGATCGTGTTGGCCGCGCCCGTCTCCTCGGCGATGAGCTGCTGGGTGCGCAGGGCGATCTGGACGGCGAAGTCGGAGGGCAGGCACCACACCTCGTCGAGGGAGTTGGTGTGCAGCGACTGGGTCCCGCCGAGAACGGCCGCCAGGGCCTCCGTCGCGGTGCGGACGACGTTGTTGTAGGGCTGCTGGGCGGTGAGCGAGCAGCCCGCCGTCTGCGTGTGGAAGCGCATCCACCAGGAGCGCTCGTCCTTCGCTTTGTATCTCTCCTTCATGGCCTTGGCCCAGATCCTGCGGGCCGCCCTCATCTTGCAGATTTCCTCGAAGAAGTCGATGTGGGAGTTGAAGAAGAAGGAGAGCCTTGGGGCGAAGGCGTCGACGTCGAGCTTCTTGCGACGGATCACGTCCTCGACGTACTCCATGCCGTCGCGCAGCGTGAAGGCCAGCTCCTGGACCGCCGTGGAGCCCGCCTCGCGGATGTGGTAGCCCGAGATCGAGA
Source organism: uncultured Syntrophaceae bacterium (assembly GCA_964429555.1). Classification (GTDB taxonomy): domain Bacteria; phylum Desulfobacterota; class Syntrophia; order Syntrophales; family UBA2192; genus UBA2192. Next base: position 7,944 of record CAYSDD010000024.1, on the reverse strand, counting down.
TCGTGTTCCACTTGGGGACCTTCAGGGTGCCGAACTCGACGGTGTCGCTGATGAGCTTCACCGAGGGCTCGGGCGGGCACATCAGGGTCTTCTGGGCGATGAACTCCTTGAGCATGTCGTTCTGGATCGTGCCGCCGATCTTGGTCAGCGGGATCCCCTGCAGCTCGGCCGCGGCGCAGTACATGGCCCAGAGGGCCGTGGCCGGCGGGTTGATCGTCATGGAGGTCGTGATCTTGTCGAGGGGGATGCCCTTGGTGAGAACGAGGAAGTCCTCGAGGGTGTCGATGGCGACGCCGCACTTGCCGCACTCGCCGCGGGCCTTCGGGGAGTCGGTGTCATAGCCCATGAGGGTGGGGAAGTCGAAGGCCGTGCTGAGGCCCGTCTGGCCTTCCTTCAGGAGCAGATGCCACCGGGCGTTCGTTGTGGCGGCATCCCCCATCCCTGAAAACATGCGGAAGGTCCAGTACTTGCCGCGGTATCCGGTGACCTGGTTGCCCCGGAGATAGGGATACTGCCCGGGGTAGCCGATGTCCCGCTCGAAATCCATGTCCTTGATGTCTTCGGGGGTGTAGAGACGTTTGATGGGAAGGTCCGAAACCGTTGACCACTGGGCCTCCGGCTTCTGGTCGGGCCACTTGGAGACGAGTTTCCTGACCTCGTCTTCCCAGCGCTGCCGCATCCTGCTGGACGACTCGAGAACTTCTTTTGCGAAATACACGTTTCCTCCCTCCTTGTCCGTGAATTTTTAAAGATTTAAGCCATATACACTCCTTGAAACGTAATAAACCCTGACGAACCCTTATAATAGACCCACTCGTTCCCGTATACAAAATCCCCTGTTTTGTCAAGCGAAAAGACGGCGATTTTGCCCGTATGATGGGCATTTCGGGGCAGTAGGCCCCGCTTCGGCAGGAGGGCGGGCGGGTGGAGCTCCGCAACGGGGCTTCTCTGTCCCGGGGCCTCTCCCTGCCCGTGGCGATGATAACCCTTTCGACCGGCGGATTCACAAAAAATTCGGCGCCCCGCGGTCCTCGATGCGGGGCGCCTTTCCTTATCCGACAGGGTTGAACCCGATGATCGCTTATCTGGAGGCGATCAGTAAGGCGGCATGGTGATGAGGCCGCTGTTGGATACCGTGCCCGTCTCCTTTCCTGCAGGCAGCACGGCGTGGGTCAGGGAGATCTGGCCCGAGTTGACGGTCATGTTGCCGGTACCAAAGGAGACGTTGGCGGACTTCATGTAGCCTGAACTCGTGAGCTTCGCCAGCGAATCCACCGTTCCGGAGGGGAAGTCCGTGAAGTAGGCCTGTGCCGCCGTAAAGGCGTTTTTCAGGTCGGCGTTGAGCTCGGCGCGGTATCCCCGCTTGCGGTACTCGGTGAACTGCGGAATCGCGATCGCCGCGAGAATCGCGATGATGGCGACGACGATCATCAATTCGACCAGTGTGAACCCCTTTTGTTTTCTTTTGACTCTGAACCGGTTCATTGCAGGATGACCTCCTTTATGGATTTTTGATTTGCCCCGGAGGGGAGCATCGGGCGTGCCGCCGGCCGCAATTCAATAATTGTTCAACGATTACAAATAGTTGAAATACACTTCCCTTCTCCTGCCCCAGCGCTTTGCCTTGCCGTTTTGGCCCGGCGCAACACCTATGTATGCGAAACACCGGATCCCTTGGGTGCGAAGGCCACATTGGGAAGGTAGACTTTGGCATGGTCGGCCGAGCGTGAAAAAAAGGGCAGGGCCCGTTGCGGCCCCGCCCCTCGTCCGGCTGGAAGCATGTCCTCGATCGCTTCGATGCGCGTTTCTTACAGGCTGTCGTACCGGGCCTGGATCTGCTCGGCGCTCAGCGTGTCGCTGCGGATGATGACCCGGTCGATGACGCCGTCCCACCCGAGATTGCCGTACCCCGCGCTGTACTTCTCGGCAAGCTGAGCGCCGATGATCAGGCTGCCGGCCGTGTCGCGCACCCCGCCCGTCGTGTTTGCCGTCTCGTCGTCCAGCACCCCGTTGACGTAGAGGCGAAGTGTCGTCTCGTCCCAGGTTGCGACGACGTGGTACCACTGCCCGGGCTCGAGATCGAAGCTGCCATAGACGCCGATCCACCTGCCGTCGTCGCCGGTGATCATGAAGAGCAGCCGCGCATGGGAGCCCTCGCGGTACCACAGCTGCAGACCCCAGGCCTCGTCGCTGAAGTCCCTGCGCTCGCCCTTGTGCACGATGCCGGCATAGGGGTGGATGCCGTCCACGCGGAACAGGACCTCGACGGTGCCGTTTTTCCGGAGGGTCAGCTCGTCGCGGTCGGGGGCGATCACGTATTCGAGCGTCTCGGGATCGCCGTCGAACAGCAGGGCATTCATGTTCCCCCTGTAGCCTTCGACGGCCGGGGCGTCGGCGATCACGTACTGGCGGCTCTCGGCGGTGAAGCCGATCCACTCCGCCACGATGGCGGGGTCGGGCAGGATGGCCACGGTGTAGGAGGCCTTCGTGTCGTCCTCGGCCGTCACGACGATGAGGGAGCTTGCGGTCAGGCTCTCCGCCCTCGTCCGCCCGTCGGCCTCGCAGATCTCGAACCGTGCACCCGGCGCGACCACGATCGCGGCCGCCAGGACCTCGACGGTCGTGCCGAAGGGGATGTTGACCAGTGCATGGCCCTGCACCTCGCCGATCGCCGAGGCAAGGGAGGTATCGCTGCTCAGGACAATCGGCTCTGCCTTCGTTACGGCAACGGATGGCTGGCTGCCCGAACCCGAACACCCGAGCATTACAACGATCAGCACGAGGATGATCGGTTTGTATGTCTTCATGGCTTCCTCCGTGTCGATGTGGCGATTTCGTTGCGACCACCCCAGGAGCACGGGAAATGCCGAGAGGGCCATAAAGAACAATATCATTCCATATCAATGACTTAGCTGTAATCGACGGGCCGGGACCCTCCCGGCCGGCGGCACCAGAACGCATCCATTCAGGCCGCGGAAATCATAATCACTGAATTATTTCAAGAGTTTGAATGCGATATGCCATTTTGGCGCAGGGATAGAATGGATGCCCGCGAAACGGCAATGCAGGGGGGAGGCGGTCAGTTCTGGCCGAGGACCGTGACGAGATTCTCGAAGAGCTCCTTCTGGGTCCTGTCGGCGAGCCTGCCCTTGATGAGATTCAGGGCATGGAACGGGGTCATCTTCTGCCGGTAGGGCCGATCCGAGGTCAGGGCGTCGTACATGTCCGCCAGGGCGCAGATGCGCGCATAGACATGAATCTCGCCCCCGTAGAGCCCATAGGGATAACCCCGCCCGTCCTCCCGCTCGTGATGCTCGAGCACGATGAGCTTGCACTCGGTGGTCAGCTGGTTCGTCTCCTTGAGGATGTCGAACCCGTAGAGGGGGTGCCTGCGCATTTCCGTCAGCTCCCCATCGTCCAACAGGCCTTCCTTCGTGATCACCCCGGGGTTGATCCGGGTCTTTCCAAGGTCATGGAGGAAAAACCCGATTCCCAGTTCGCGCAGGTCGTGGCGGTCCGACCGGCCGAAGTATTTCCGGGCGACCAGAAGGGACAGGACGCCCACGTTGACGGAGTGGGTGTAGGTGTACGCGTCATAATCGCGGATGGCGAGAAGGTAGCGGCTCAGGTGGTCCACTTCCAGGATGCAGTCGATGACCTCGTAGAACCCTTCCTTGGCCTCGCGGATCGTCTCCTCGTCGGGGGTGCTCTCCATGAGCCGCTGCATGACCATCGTCGAACAGGCCTTTACCGCGGCGGCCCTGCAGTCGGGGGCGACACCGCGGTCGTGCAGGGTCTCCTGGAGTTTCGGGACGGGGATGTCCCCGGCCGCGGGCTCGACGGCGCAGGCCTCTTCGACGATGCCCGGGGAAGCGCCGTTTCGCGCAGATGCCACGCTCACCGTCTTGAGCCCCCAGTGTTTCATCTTCTCGATGTCCCGCTGCGAGCTGAGGGTGAAGCGGCTTCGGATAAAGGGGTGCCTGAACCACGACCCCGGAATGGTCACCTGCATCCCGACTTTCAGTTCACTCACGGGGACTGACTGTTCCATACCCTCTCCAGATGCGAAACAATCGGCCGGCGGGGACCCGGGAAAAGAGATCGATCCCGCGCTCACCGGTTCCTCCATGTTCCCTTTGCCTGTCCGAACACGCCTCTTTCCCGGACGCCCGTTGCGGTGATCTCCACCTCGCTTCCCGCCACGGCAAAGCTCAGCCTGTAATCGCCCGCATCGGTGCTGACGGAAGCAAGGATGCCGGACAGGTCGTTTGCGTCGGCCTCCGGGTTCATCAGCCGGATGGCGTACTGGTGTGTGAGCCTGTTTTGCGCCTCCGCAACGGCCTGCATGGCGGCCCTGTTTTCGGCCTCCGTCTTGAGGCCCATGAATTTCGGCGCGGCAACGGCACTGATGACCCCGATAATGACGATGACCGCGATCAGCTCGATCAGGGTGAAGCCCTGCTGGCTGCGGCGCCGGACTATTCGGGAAGACAGGTGCATCGGGTCCCTCGAAGACACTCGTTTCGTCACTGCCCGCCTCCCGAGCACGGACGATACCACCGGGCCGTCGCGCGGCCAATCGCAAATAATCAAATGAATTCAAGATATTGAATGTCGATGGGGCGCGGATGGCCTTACCGGGCCCGAAACGGGGACTATCCCATTCCGGAGCAGTGCCCAGAAAAGCCAAATGATTCCGGGTTAATAGAGTGACAATGCCTTTTTGGCATGGGCCGGAATGGCAATAGGGGCCGGCTGATTCGGACTTGACAAAATAGTGGTCGTTGTTAGTCTTAGGGCAGATTTACTTCCATTTGTGCATTCTCCAGGGCAGTTTTCAGCGTTAACCGTCGAACCGATCCCTTTAACCCCGATTGCTTTGCAATTTCCGGCTGGGTGACCCGGTCGCACGTTGCGGGTGGATTCATGGCTACCTTCGTCGAGATGTCTGCAATCTCCTTCATCCTGTGCCTCGGCATCGGGGCCGGTAAACGGCTGCTGGATGTCCTCGTCCTGCCGGGAAGGCAGGCGGGGTTTTCGGAGCTGGCGGAGCTGTCGACCCTGTGGATGGGCTACGTGTGGCTGTCGAATTTCTCGGGCGGCTGGGCCATCGGGTACCTCGACGAGGGCGATGTCATCAACGTGCTGGGCCTGGGAACGGTTGCCCTTTCGGCATTCCTTTTCGGCCGGACAGCCGGCCGATTCGGTGCCTGAGCCGTTTCCCGGGCGACAAAGGCGCAAAAAAAGAGGCGGGGGTTGCCCGCCCGCCTCTTCCGCTGCTCCTTCCATTTTCCTGTCCGTCAATCCCGTTCCATCTCGGTCTTCCAGACCTTCCAGACGTTGCCGACCAGGTCCGGCCCGGGCTTGAGCGTAAGCTTGCCGGGGCGCCAGCCCGAGGGCGTGGCCTCCGTGCCCCCGCTGTTGCGGACATGCTGGAAGGCCTGCACCTGGCGAATGCTCTCCGAGACGTTGCGGCCCACGGGCGGGGTCAGGACCTCGTAGCCCTGGATCACCCCGTCGGGGTCGATGATAAAGCGGCCCCGGGTCTCCACCCCGGCCGCGTCGTCGAAGACGCCGTAGGCCGTCCCCACCTTGCCCCCCACGTCGGAGAGCATCGGGTAGGGAACGACCCCCTTCTTGACCATCTTGGAGATCTCGTGATCCACCCACATCTTGTGGACGAACACGCTGTCGATGCTCATGGTGAGCACCTGGACCCCGAGCTTCTCGAATTCCGCGTGTCTATCGGCGACCGCCGATATCTCCGTCGCTCAGACGAAGGTGAAATCCCCCGGGTAGAAGCAGAGAAGCACCCACTTGCCCAGGTAGTCCGAGAGATGCACGTTGATGAACTTGCCCTGGAAATACCCCGGCGCCATGAAATCGGGCGCCTTCCTGCCGATCATGATCATGGACCTCACCTCCTTCTTCGGTTCCGCCGCTTCCGCTGGTTTATCCCCTGGAGGCTCCTCGCCGACGAGCCCCCCTGTCGGCCTCGCACAGCCTGCTTTGATCTCTTCAGCCAATGGGTCCACCTCCTTTCTCACATGTAATGAATTGTAGACGGCCGGGTCGTGCCCCGCAAGGGTCTTTTCACCCCCGGCCGTCCCCGGGGATCACTGGGGCCTGTCCGCCGGCAGCTCCTCGCCGACGAGCCCCCCTGTCGGCCTCGCACAGCCTGCTTTGATCTCTTCAGCCAATGGGTCCACCTCCTTTCTCACATGTAATGAATTGTAGACGGCCGGGTCGTGCCCCGCAAGGGTCTTTTCACCCCCGGCCGTCCCCGGGGATCACTGGGGCCTGTCCGCCGGCAGCTCCTCGCCGAGGGCGAGCCGGCAGAGGTCGCTGATCATGTAGTTCTTCATCCCCGCCTCGCGGACCTTCTTGTTGAGCGTGGCAAAGCACATGGGGCAGAGGTACACCATCGCCTCGGCGCCGCTGGCCTTCGCGTCCTCGACGTTCTTCACCCGGAAGGGCTCGTAGTTCTTCCCGCGGGGGAAGAGTTTGAGGCCCGGGCCCGCCACCTCCACGCCGCAGCACAGGGCGTCCTCGCCCTCGTACTGCCGCTTCATGCGCGTCACCCCGATGAGGTCGAATATCTCGTTGACGACGGGGTCCTTCTCCGGCGTGTAGCGCGAGGCGCAGGGCCGCTGGTAGGCGACCTTCATGTTGAGCTTCTTCAGGCTCCCCTTCTTCTCCTTCAGGACGTCCCGGAGGTGCTCGAAGAGGTGCACGGGGCGGAAGGGAATCTTGACGCCGAGCTCGGGGGCGATGCCCTTGAGCGCCGCATAGCAGTCATCGTGGACGAAGACAATTTCTTTTGCACCGGACTTGGCCAGGTTGTCCACCATGCCCTGCAGCCGCTCGCGCAGGATCGATTCGTCGCCCATGTGGGAGAAGAGCACGTTGCAGAAATAGTGCTTCCCCTTGAGCAGGGGGATCGTCTCGAAGAGCTGCCCCTGGATGGCCCAGGGCATGTTGCCCTGCATGACGCAGATGGACATGACGCGCTCGGCCGGCTTGACCGGTTTCGGTTCGCCCTCGGGCTTGAACCGCGCCGCCATGTCGGCGCGCAGCTTCGGGTCGGTGAAATCGCCCGCCTCCTCCATCCGCCTGATGATGAGATCGAAGGGCCGGGCGTTCGTCGGGCAGTACTCGTCGCAGGCCATGCAGGTCACGCAGTCGTAGATCCAGTCGGACTTCTCGCCCGCGACGAGCTTCCGCATCGCCGCCGACCCGCTCTGCTTGTCGAAGTCCAGGTACTTGCACCGCGCCAGGCAGTCACCGCAAAAATCGCATCTGTCCTCGTGAAACATGATCTCTCTCCCTTCCTCGGTAGAATGTCATGACTTGACGTCATTCGGATTTCACGGATTCGGTTTTCGCGACGAAGCGTCCGTCGTCCCGGGTGTGATCGAGCTTTCCCACGTTGTCCTCCAGCCATCCGATCCGCACGTCCTCCGCACCGTCGAACCGGGGGACGTAGGGCTTGATGTCCAGCAGGGGGGTGCCGTCGACGATGTCCACGTTTTCGACCCAGAGGACGTTCCTCTCGACCGCGAGAACGCGCAACACCGAGATTCCGATCGCGTTGGGCCGCGCGGGGCTCCTCGTCGCGAAGACCCCCCGCTCGACGCTGTCCATGTAGGGTTTCACCCTCAGCTTCGCCGGCTTGGCCCTGTGGAAATGGTAAATCAGGATGACATGGGAAAAACCGTCGAGGTCTTTCAACCCTTCGGCGAGCCCGGGGTCCGTCTCCACGCGCCCGACGACCCCCCTGGCGGCCGCCGGTTGGATCGGAACGCCCTCGGGGGACGAGAACGGGGTCCGGATGACCCCGATGGGCCGGTAACGGATTTCCTGCATCGTCTGTTCAGCCTTTCCGGGTCTTCCCGACGGCATAGTCCCGCAGGGCCTTCTGGAGGGCCCGGGCCGCCAGCAGGG
>CAYSDD010000023.1:2030-10771 GCA_964429555.1 uncultured Syntrophaceae bacterium | reverse complement strand
CCAGCACGGTCTCCGAGATGCGCCGGGAGACCTCGCGGGCCTTCTTCCGGGCGTTATCCAGGAAGGTCCTCCCGTCTTCCTCCACCTCGGGGACCTCGGTGAAGTCCTTCAGAGAAAGGACATCGACCGGAAGATCGCTGAGCATGTGCCGCAGCTCCCGGACCTTCCCCTCGTTTCTCGTGGCCAGTACGATTCGTCGGATCAGAGCGTCTCCCCGAGACTTTCGATCTGTTTCTGCGTCAGCAAGGCGATGCCGGTTGCGGCCAGGTCGGTGAGCCCCTCGAGGCGCTCCCGCGTGAACGGCGCCCCCTCGGCCGTTCCCTGCACCTCGATGAAGAGACCCCCGCGGGTCATCACGATATTCATGTCCACTTCCGCCCGGGAGTCCTCCTCGTACTGCAGGTCGAGGAGCATCCGGCCGTCCACGAGCCCCACGCTCACGGCGGAGACGAAGTCCCGCACGGGCACCCTGTCGACGAGACCCTCGGCGCGAAGCTTCCGGAAGGCATCGACCAGGGCCACGAAGGCGCCCGTGATGGCCGCCGTGCGGGTACCCCCGTCGGCCTGGATCACGTCGCAGTCGATGTGGATCGTCCGCTCCCCGAAGGCCGTGAGATCCGTCACGGCCCGCAGCGCCCTCCCGATAAGCCGCTGGATCTCGTGGGTGCGTCCCCCGACTTTCCCCCTCGAGGACTCGCGCACACTGCGCTCGTGCGTCGAGGACGGGATCATGGCGTATTCGGCGGTGAGCCAGCCCCTGCCCGTGTTCTTCAGGAACGGGGGCACGCCCTCCTCGACGGAGGCCGCGCAGATCACCCGCGTGTCGCCCATCTCGATGAGAACGGAGCCCTTGGGGTGGCGGAGGTAATCCCTCGTGATCACGACGGGGCGGATCTCGTCGGGTCTGCGGCCGTCTTTCCTCATCGGCTCCCCCCGCTCACTGGAAGAATTCCCGGATGCTCTCCGCGATCGCCTTCGCGACGGCGGCCTGGATCGACTCCTCCTGGAGCTTCTTGCGGTCGTTGGGGTTCGTGGAAAACCCGATCTCCAGGACCACGGCGGGGATCGAGAGATTCTGCAGGATGAGAACCGGCGCCTCGCGAAGCCCCCGGTCCATGCGGGGGAAGACCGGGTCGAGCCTCTTTTGCAGCATCTGGGCGAACCGGACACCCTCGTTGAGGTGTTTCGTCCGGACCATGTCCCGGACGATGGCGGCGGATTCGCCCCGGGAGGGTCCCCTGGCGGCTTGCTGCCCCTCGAAACCGGGGAAGTACAGCTCGTAGCCCGCCGCCTCCTTCTCGAACCCCGCATTGACGTGAAGGCTGATGAACAGGTCCGCCTGGGCCTTGATCGCCGTGCCCACCCGGTCCGTCATCGCCACGTCGCTGTCGTCCGTGCGGGTGGAGCGCACCGTCAGGTTCTTCGCGTCATCGAGATTTCTCTTCACCAGGGTCGCGATCGTCAGGGTGACGTCCTTCTCGAGAACCTTGCGGGTCAGCTGGACGCCCTCGTCCTTCCCCCCGTGGGCGGGATCAAGGACCGCCACGAACCTCCCCGTCGGGTCCTTGGCCTCGGCAGGACCGACCCCGGCCGGCATCGCGGCGAGGGCGGCCAGCACGAACATCGTCGATAGAAGCAGTCTCATCATGCTCACCGGCTCATGGGATCAACCCCGCAGGGGTCCTGCGGGAAAGCGATTGTATACCGGAAGGGGATAGGCGTGTCAACCGAAACGGCAGGGAAGCGGCGACGGGCGACGCGTGCGTTCGGCGGTCCCGATCCCCCGGGTCATTGGAGCTTCTTCTTGTCGGCCCTTTTCTCCTGCCTCTTCTCCGGCTTCGCGTCGGAGACCCGGATCCGTTCCACCGTGATGACGGCCTTCAGGCGCTTGAGGGCGCCCACGACATCGTTGAAGTGCTTCAGGTCCGTCACGTCGAGGTCGAACTCGCAGATCGCCTGCTCTCCGGGTATGGTCTCCACCGTCGCGTGGCTGATGTTGACGTCGTGCGTGGAGATGGCCGTGCTCAGCTCGGCCAGCAGCCCTTTCTTGTCCCTGCAGGTCACCCGGACGTGCACGGGGTAGGTGTGTTTCTCCGTGATGTTCCACTGCACGTCGACGATCCGCTCGGGGTCGAAATCGGCGATCATGGGACAGTTGGCCCGGTGGACGCTCATCCCGCGGCCCCGGGAAATATAGCCCACGATCTCGTCGCCCGGCAAGGGGTCGCAGCACTTGCCGAACCGCACCATGACGTCATCGATCCCCGTGATGGACACCCCCGTGGCTTCCGGCTTGCGCAGCTTCTTCCAGATCTTCTCGGGAAGCGACTCTTCCTTCTTCTCGGGTTCCTCCGGCAGGTAGCGGTTCACGATCTGCCGGGCCGAAATCTTCCCGTAGCCGATGAGGGCCATGAGGTCGTCGACGTCCTCGATGGAGTACTCCTCGCAGATCTGCTTGAGCTCCTCGGCCTTGAGGATCTGGCTGAGGCTCAACTTGTGCTTCCGGAACTCCTTCTCCAGGATGTCGCGCCCGAGGGCGATGCTCTTGTTGCGCTCCTCGGTCTTGATCCAGGCCTTGATCTTCGAGACGGCCCGGGACGTGACGGCGTGCTTGAGCCAGTCCTTGCTGGGGTGGCGCCCCGCCTGGGTGATGATCTCGACGGTGTCGCCGTTCTGGAGCTGATAGGACAGGGGCACGATGTTGCGGTTCACCCGGGCCCCCACGCACTGGTTGCCCACGTCGGTGTGAATGCTGTAGGCGAAGTCGATGGGGGTGGCCCCCTTCGGGAAGGCCCGCACATCCCCCTGGGGCGTGAACACGTAGACCTCGTCGGGGAAGAGGGCCAGCTTGAGGTTCTTCATGAACTCCCGGGGGTCCTTGAGGTCCTGCTGCACCTCGAAGAGGTCCCTGAGCTTCTGGATCTGTTCCTGGTCGCTCCCCTTGAGCGACCCCCGTTCCTTGTAGCGCCAGTGGGCGGCGATGCCTCCCTCGGCCCACTCGTGCATGTCGCGGGTGCGGATCTGGATCTCGACGCGCTCCCCGTAGGGGCCGATGACCGTCGTGTGCAGCGAGCGATAGTTGTTCGCCTTGGGCATGGCGATGTAGTCCTTGAAGCGGCCCGGCACGGGCTTCCAGAGCGCGTGGACGACGCTCAGGGCCTCGTAGCACTCCTTCTCCTTGTTGGAGTCCAGGATGATGCGGAAGGCGAGCAGGTCATAGACTTCGTCGAAGTCGATCCGCTGGGTCTCCATCTTGCGGTAGATGCTGAAGTAGTGCTTCGCCCGGCCCTCCACCTCGCCCCTGAGCCCGAAGTTGGCCATCTCCCGCTGGATGATGCCCTTGACCTCCTGGGTGTATGTATCCCTTTCCTCCTTGCGCTTGTCGATCCGCTGCACCAGGTCGTTGTAGGGCTCGGGGTAGAGGTACTTGAAGGCGAGATCCTCGAGCTCCATGCGGATCCAGTTGATCCCGAGGCGGTTGGCCAGGGGGGCGTAGAGCTCGAGGGTCTCCGTCGCGATGGCGGTGCGCCGCGGCTCGGACTGGAACTCGAGCGTGCGCATGTTGTGGACCCGGTCGGCCAGCTTCACCAGGATGATCCGGATGTCGGCCGACATGGCGAGGATCATCTTGCGGAAGTTCTCCGCCTGCCTTTCCTCGCGGCTCGCGAAGGTGATCTTGGAGAGCTTGGTCAGCCCGTCGACGAGAACCGCCACCTCCTTGCCGAAGGCCTCCTCGATCTGGGGCAGGGTCGCCAGGGTGTCCTCGACGGTGTCATGCAGGATCCCCGTGACAATCGAAGCCGCGTCGAGCTTCATGTCGGCCAGGATGTTGGCGACCTCCATGGGGTGCGTCAGGTAGGGCTCGCCGGACAGGCGCATCTGTCCGGCGTGGACCGTGGCCGAGAAGATGTAGGCCTTCTCGATCAGCTCCAGGTCCGCCTGCGACGCGTACGTCCCGACCTTATCGAGGATGTCCGTTATTCGGATCATTCAGGGCTTTCAGCTCTCCCTGGACGATGTCCCGGATCACGGCCGCCGCCTCGGCGACGGGGATCAACCGGGTCTCGCCCGTTCTGCGCATGCGCATCTCCACGCTGCCCGCGGCTACGCTCTTCGGCCCGAGGGTCACCCGGATGGGGATCCCGATGAGATCGGCGTCATTGAACTTCACGCCGGCCCGTTCGTCCCGGTCGTCGAGGAGAACCTCGACGCCCGCCTCCTCGAGCTCGCGGTAGAGCGTCTCGGCGGCGGCGGCGATCTTTTCGTCGTTGACGTTCACGGGGACGACGATCACCTGGAACGGCGCGATGGTCATGGGCCACACGATGCCATGGTCGTCGTGCTGCTGTTCGATGGCGGCCGCCACGGTCCGGCCCACGCCGATCCCGTAGCAGCCCATGATCATGTACTTCTCCTTGCCGTCGCGGTCGAGGAAGGTGGCCTTCATCGCCTTGCTGTACTTCGTGCCCAGCTTGAAGACGTGCCCCACCTCGATGCCGCGGGCAAACCGGATCGGCTTCCCGCAGCGGGGGCAGCTGTCGGACTCCTTGATGATCCTCAGGTCCGCGAAGGCCGTCACGTTGAAGTCACGCCCGAGGTTGGCGTTCTTCACGTGGTAGTCCTCGCGGTTGCCCCCCATGACCACGTTGACGCGGTTCATCAGCGAGTAGTCGGCATAGACGGGGGCCTTGATCCCGATGGCGCCGGCAAACCCCTTGGGGGAGCCGGTCACCTCGAGGACGATGTCGTCGGTGGCCAGCTCCACCGAGTCCGCCCCGAGAACGTTTCTCAGCTTGGCCTCGTTGACCTCCTCGTCGCCGCGGATGAGGACGGCCACGGGCTTGCCGTCGGCCACGAAGACAAGGGTCTTCACGATGTCCTGGGGGCTCACATGCAGGAAGGCGGAGACCTCCTCGATCGTCCGGACATTGGGGGTGTGGATCGTCTCGAGGGGCTTGAACAGCGCGGCGTCGAGCGGCTTTTGCTCCGGCCGGGCGATCTCCGCCTTCTCGAGGTTCGCCGCGTAGTCACAGCTCGAGCAGAAGGCCAGGGCGTCCTCGCCCGTGTCGGCCAGGACCATGAACTCGTGGGAGTAGGCCCCCCCGATGTTGCCCGAGTCGGCCTCGACGGGACGGAACCTCAGCCCGATCCGCGAGAAAATCCGCGAGTAGGCCTTGAACATCCTCTCGTAGCTCTCATCGGCGCCTTTCTCGTCGGCATCGAAGCTGTAGGCGTCCTTCATGTCGAATTCGCGGCACCGCATGACGCCGAACCGGGGCCGGACCTCGTCGCGGAACTTGGTCTGGATCTGGTAAAGGTTCCGGGGGAGCTGCCGGTAGGTCTTGATCTCGTTGCGTACCAGGTCCGTGATGACCTCCTCGTGCGTGGGCCCGATGCAGTAGTCACGCATGTGGCGGTCCTTGAACCGCAGCAACTCCTTGCCGTAGAAGCCCCACCGCCCCGACTCCTGCCAGAGCTCGGCGGGCTGGACGGCGGGCAGGTACACCTCCTGGGCCCCCGCGGCGTCCATCTCCTCGCGGATGATCTGCTCCACCTTTTTGACGATGCGGTACCCCAGGGGAAGGACGGAGTAGATCCCCGAGGTGAGTTTCCGGATCAACCCCGCCCGGATCATGAGCTGATGGCTGATGACCTCCGCATCCGATGGCACCTCCCTGACCGTGGGCAAAAACATCTGGGAATACCGCATGATCACGTCCCCCTTTCCAAACGCATCCGTTCGATCTCCTGGAGAAGAACTTCGACGAGTTGCTCCTCGCTGACTTTTCTGACCGGCTTGCCGTGCTTGAACAGGATGCCGAGCCCGCGGCCGCCGGCGATGCCGATATCCGCCTCCGCGGCCTCGCCGGGCCCGTTCACGACGCAGCCCATGATGGCGACCTTGAGATACTCCTTCATCCCTGCCAGCCTCTTCTCCACCTCCTCGACGAGGCCCGACAGGTCGATTTCGCATCGGCCGCAGGTCGGACAGGCGATGATCTCGGGCCCCACCCTGCGGATTCCCAGGGCCCTGAGGATCCCGTAGGCAATGGTCATCTCCACGGCGGGGTCCCCGGTGACGGAGACGCGGATCGTGTCGCCGATCCCCTCGTGCAGGAGCACCCCGATGCCGATGGAGGACTTGATGCTCGAGGCCAGCACGCTGCCCGCCTCGGTGACCCCCAGGTGCAGGGGGCAGTCGGTCATCTCCGACACCAGCCGGTAGGCCCGGATCATCGTCGGCACGTCGGAGGATTTCAGGGAGAGCTTGAAGTCACGGAATCCCAGGTCCTCGATGAACGCGACGCTGCCCATCGCGCTCTCGACGAGGGCCTCCGCACAGGGCCCCCCGTGCTTGGCCAGCAGTTCCTTCTCCACCGAACCCGAGTTGACGCCGATGCGCAGGGAGGCCCCCCGCTCCTTCGCCGCGGCGACGATGTCGCGGATCTTTTCCCGCCCCAAATTTCCCGGGTTGACGCGCACGGCATCGGCCCCGCTCTCCAGGGCGGCGACGGCCAGTTTCCGGCTGAAATGGATGTCGGCGATCAGCGGGATCCCGATGCCCTGCCGTATGGCCCGGATCGCCCGGGCCGCCTCCTCGTCGAGCACGGCCACCCGGACGATTTCGCAACCTGCCTTTTCGAGCCGGCCGATCTGCGCGACGGTGGCTTCCACATCCCGGGTGTCCGTGGACGTCATGGATTGGACGGCCACGGGTGCATTGCCCCCGACCGGGACGCTCCCCACCCGGATCTGCCGGGTCTTCCTCCTGGCTATCGTGTTGTGTTCACTCATGATTTCGTCGGGTTGAATCGATACCCGGCAGTTCCTCCATATCACGAATCACAAAAAAAGGGCAGGGTCTTGTACGCCCAGCCCTTCTCACCCTCTTCGCCTCTTCGCCTCTTACCCTCTCACCTTCTCTTCAGGCGACGATGACGCCTCAGCGTCCCCGCCAGCAGTACAGGCAGAGGTCCTTCTCCGGCAGGCCGATGGCGTCGATCATCTCGTCGATGGTCAGGTACTTGAGCGAGGTGACATTGAGGTCCTTGCGGATCCATTCGACCATCTCCCGGTAGGCCTTCGTCTTCGGGTCCAGGTAGGGGGCGATGCTCTCCGGGTCCTTGCCCCGGATCGTGCGGATCGCGCGTCGCGCGGCCAGTTCCCCCTTCGTGCGCGTCGAGCTGCCGTAGATGCAGGGGAACATCAGCGGCGGGCAGGCCACGCGGAGGTGGATCTCCCGGGCTCCGTTGTCCCAGAGTTTCTTGATCGTGAAATTCTTCAGCTGGGTGCCCCGGACGATGGAGTCGTCGCAGACGACCATGCGGCTGCCCCGGATCACGTCGCGCACCGCGATGATCTTCATCGTGGCCACGAGGTCCCGGATCTCCTGGGAGGGCGGCGTGTAGCTCCGGCCATAGCCCGGCGTGTACTTCACGAGGGGCCGCTTGTAGGGGATGCCCGATTCCATGGCGTATCCGACGGCGTGCCCGATTCCCGAGTCGGGGATGCCCGTGACGAAATCCGCCTTCACCCGGTCCTTGCGCGCCAGGGCCCTTCCGCAGCGCTCGCGGGCGATCTCGACCGACTTGCCCTCGTAGTTCGACGAAGGCTCCCCGGTGTAGATCCACAGGAAGGCGCAGACCTTCTTCTCGGGCATCGCCGGCCGCAGCGGCTTGATCCCGGAGCGGCTCAGTTTGAGGATTTCCCCCGGCCCCGGGTACATCATCACCTCGTAGCCGAGGTTCTGCAGGGAACTGGCCTCCGTGGCGACCACGTACTCGCCCCGCTTCCCCGTGCCCCCGACGACGAGGGGAAACCGCCCGTGGAGATCCCGGACCGCGTAGATCCCGTCCTCCTTCAGGATCAGCAGGCAGAGGGACCCCTCGACGAGTTTCTGCATGTTCACGATGCCGTCGACGAGGGTCTCGCCCCGGTTGACGAGACGCGCCACCAGCTCCACGGGGTTCACGCCGCCGCCCGCCATCTCGCTGAACGAGACGCCCTGCCGCAGAAGTCCTTCGGCCAGGGCGTCCTTGTTGGTGATCAGGCCGCTGGCGGCGATGGCGTAGGTGCCGAACCGCGAACGGACGATCAGGGGCTGGGGCGCCACGTTGTTGATGGAGCCGATCCCCATGGTGCCGCTCATCTCCCGGTAGTCGCCGATGAACTTCGACTTGAACTGCGCCTGGCTGATGCTGTGGATCGTCTGATAGAACCCCCGGCCCCCGAAAATGGCCATGCCGCCGTTTTCGGTCCCCAGGTGCGAATGGTAATCGGTCCCGTAGAACAGGACCTTTGCACAGTTCCGGTTGGAAACGACGCCGAACAATCCTCCCATTTGCCTTCCCTTCCTCGCTTCTCTTGATGCGCCGCGGAGCCCCGCGGCCTACTCGAGCGTGGCGACGGCCCGGGCGATCCGCTTCGTGCCCTCGACGATGAGGTCCATCGATGTGGCGTAGGAGAGTCGGACGTAATCGTCGTTTCCGAACGCCTGCCCGGGCACAACGGCGACATTGGCCGCCTCCAGCAGAAACTCGCTGAACGCGTTCGAGCCGGTGAGCGCCTTGCCTCCGGCCTTCTTCCCGTAGAGACCGGCCACCCGGGGGAACACGTAGAAGGCGCCCGGCGGCGTTGCGCAGGAGATCCCCGGCACCGCGTTGAGCGCCGCGACGATCGTGTCCCTCCGCCTCTTGAACTCCGCCACCATCTTCGGGATGAAGGACTGATCGCCCAGGAGG
>CAYSDD010000023.1:0-1930 GCA_964429555.1 uncultured Syntrophaceae bacterium | reverse complement strand
CCGCCTCTTGAACTCCGCCACCATCTTCGGGATGAAGGACTGATCGCCCAGGAGGGCCTCGATCGCGGCCTTCTGCACGATCGACGTGGGGTTCGACGTGCTCTGGCTCTGGATCTCCGTCATGGCCGCGATCACGTCCTCGGGTCCCGCGGCATACCCCATCCTCCAGCCCGTCATGGCGTGCGACTTGGACAGGCCGTTGACGACGATCGTCTTCTCCTTCATCTCCTCGCTGACGTTGGCGATGTTGGCGAAGGCAAAGCCGTCGTAGACCACCTTCTCGTAGATGTCGTCGCTCACGACGATGATGTCCTTGCCCCTGAGCACCTCCGACAGGGCCTTCAGTTCATCGAGGGTGTAGGCCGCCCCCGTCGGGTTCGAGGGGCTGTTGAGAATGAGGGCCTTGGTCCGCGCGGTGATGGCCTTACGGAGTTTCTCCGGCGTCAGCTTGAAGCCTTCCGCCTCCGTCGCGTCGACGATGACGGGCGTGGCGTCGGCCAGCAGCACGATGTCCGGGTAGGAGACCCAGTAGGGCGCCGGGATGATCACCTCGTCGCCCTGCCCGAAGAGGACCTGGGCCATGTTGAACAGGGTGTGCTTCGCGCCCGTGGACACGACGATCTGGGAGCGCTTGTAGGCAAGGCCGTTGTCCCTGCGCAGCTTCTCGATGACGGCGTCCTTGAGCTCGTCGATCCCGCCGACCGGGGTGTACTTCGTGAACCCCTCCTGGATGGCGCGGATCGCCGCGGCCTTGATGTTGTCGGGCGTGTCGAAATCGGGCTCCCCCGCGCCGAAGCCGATGATGTCGCGCCCCTCCTTCTGGAGGGCCTTGGCCTTCATGGTGACCGCCAGCGTCGGAGACGGCCGCAGCACTTTCGTCAGAGGTCCGAGCTTCATGGGCTTACCCCCTTGCGGATGGATTGGCGTATTTTTCCTGCAGTCTCTGGAGGACGACCTCGGGGACGAGCCCGCGCACGGACCCCCCGTGGCCGGCGGCCTCCTTGATCAGGTTCGAGCTGGTGTAGAACCACTTGTAGCCCGTCATCAGGAAGACGGTCTCGATGTCGCGGTTGAGGCGGCGGTTGATGAGGGCCATCTGGAACTCGTACTCGAAATCCGACAGGGCCCGCAGCCCCCGGAGAATGACCTGCGCACCGGCGTCCCGCACGTAGTTGACGAGCAGCCCCGAGAAGCTGTCCACGCGGATGCGCGGGTCGTCCCCCACGACCTGGCGGATCAGGTCCATGCGCTCCTGCACGGCGAAGAGGCCCGACTTGTTCGGGTTGTAGGCCACGAGGATGATGAGCCGGTCGAAGAAGCGAAGACCGCGCTTGATGATGTCGAGATGCCCGTTGGTGATGGGGTCGAACGACCCGGGATAGACCGCCAGTTTCTCCATGCTCCCCTCCCCTTGCGAGATTTCGGATTGCCGTGCAGCTTCCGGGGCCTGGCCCCGGGGGGCTCAGGGCACGCCCGGCTCGGGGCCGTCCCCCTCCGACGGCCTGAGAAAACTCAGCGCCGTATCGCCGTAGCGGCGGCTGTCCTCGACCCGGTATCCCTCGCGCCGCGCGGGCAGTTCGTCCCGGACCGAATGCTGAACGACGAGAACCCCGCCCCGGGCCAGCAGCCCGAGGGATCGGATGAGCCGGAGGGTCGCGTCGATCGCGCCTGCCCCGTAAGGCGGATCGGCGAAGATGATGTCGAAGCGTTCCCCCCGCCGGCCCAGCAGCCTCAGCGCCCGGTCGACGGGGCACTCGGTCACCTCGATGTCCGGCACGCCGTCCTCACCGGCGGGCCTGTTGAGAAAGCCGCATCGCCCGATGTTCGTCCGGATGGCCTGCGCACAGGCGCGGTGGCTCTCCACGAAGAGCACCCGCGAGGCCCCCCGGCTCGCGGCCTCGAGCCCGACGCCGCCCGCGCCCGCGAACAG
>CAYSDD010000022.1:4376-10795 GCA_964429555.1 uncultured Syntrophaceae bacterium | reverse complement strand
CCTCGCGCATCCTCGACCCCAACGTCCTGGGCGAGGAGCACTACCAGGTGGCCCGCAACGTCCAGCTGATCCTGCAGCGCTACAAGGACCTCCAGGACATCATCGCCATCCTCGGGATGGACGAGCTCTCAGAGGAGGACAAGCTCACGGTGAGCCGCGCCCGCAAGATCCAGCGCTTCCTGTCGCAGCCCTTCTTCGTCGCCGCCCAGTTCACGGGCACGGAGGGCAAGTTCGTCACCGTGAAGGACACGGTGCGCGGGTTCAAGGAGATCCTGGAAGGCAAGCACGATGATCTGCCCGAGCAGGCCTTCTACATGGTGGGCGGCATCGAGGAAGCCGTCGAAAAGGCCAGGAGACTGGCCGAATAACCGTTCCGGAGGACATGCGCATGGCGGAAGATCTGTTGCTGGAGATCGTGACTCCGGAGAAGCTGGCCTACAGCGGGACGGTCGAAGAGGTGACCTGCCCCGGCAGCGAAGGCGAGTTCGGGGTCCTGAGGGGTCATGCCTCGCTGCTGTCGGCCATCAAGTTCGGGGAGCTGAGCTACCTCAAGGACGGCAAGCGCGTCAGCTATGCCGTCAACACGGGCTACGCCGAGGTGACGGGCAGCAAGGTGACGGTGCTGGTCGAGACGGCCGAGCGCGCCGACCAGATCGACGTCGAGCGGGCCCGGCGGGCCAAGGAAGCGGCCGAGCAGAAGCTGGCGAAGTTCGCCAAGGAGGACCCGGAGTACGAGCGGGCCAAGATCGCCCTCGAGCGGGCCGAGGCGCGGCTCAAGATCGCCGGGCAGTCCTAGCGCCGAGGGGCCGCGGAACATCGACAATAAGGAGGGCCGGGAACTGATCCCGGCCCTTTTGTTTTGATTGACAATTGTATGCAGTTTTAGTATGTAAAGCGGCTTCACGAAACCCGATGAGGCCGGGTGCGGGGGGCCTCGACGGCCCCCGGCTTCGCCGCGGAGAGAGGTCCCATGGCCAAGGTCGCGACGTTTTCCGTCATGATCGTCTTCTGGCTCGTTTTGTCGGGGATGTTCGACGCCTTCCACACGTCCCTGGGCCTTTTCTGCGCCCTGCTGGTCGCCCAGTTCAGCCACAACCTGCTGTTTTTCAGCGGCAATCCCAGGACCTGGATCGTCGTGTTCGTCGGCATGGCGCTATACCTTCCCAGCCTCTTCTGGGAGATCCTTCTGGCGAACCTCCAGGTCGCCTACATCGCCTGCCACCCGCGGATGCTCGAGCTCATCGACCCGCAGGTGATCCGCTTCCGCACGCGGCTCCGGACGAGGGTGTCGAGGGTGGCCCTGGCCCAGTCCATCACCCTGACCCCCGGCACGATCACCGTGGACATCCAGGACGACGAGTTCACGGTCTACGCGCTCACCCGCAGCGCCGCCGAGGGCTGCCCGGGGGCCATGGAGAAACGCATCGAGACGATCGTGGAGAGACCGCTGCGATGATGACCGACTTCATGCTCTACGGGGGGGTGGCCATTTTGCTGCTGATGCTGGCGGCCCTCTACCGGCTGGTCGGGGGACCGACGGTCTTCGACCGGCTCGTGAGCGCCAACATGATCGGCACGAAGACCACGGTGCTGCTGCTCTTCATCGGCGTGCTCTACGACCACCTGGACATGTTCGTGGACATCGCCATCGCCTACACGCTGCTGAACTTCATCACGACCCTGGCGGCGGCGAAGTATTTCCAGCGGCGGCCGCCCGCCGCCTCGCGCGGCGAGGGCGCCGGCGGGGAGGTGGGGCCATGATCGACTGGCTTGCGGCGGCGCTGATCGCCGCGGGGATCCTCTTCTTCGCCTTCGGGGTCCTGGGGCTGCTGCGCTTCCCCGATTTCTACACCCGTCTCCACGCGGCGGGCAAGAGCGATTCGCTGGGCTCGGTGCTCATCGTGGCCGGGTTCGCCCTGTACAACCTGAAAACGCTCTCGCCGGGCGCCGTGCTCGTGAGCCTCAAGATCGGGCTCATCGCCCTGTTCATCTTCATCGCGAGCCCGACGGCGACCCACGCGTTCACCCAGACGGCCATGGCCCTGGGCATCAAGCCCTGGCGGAAGGGGGAGGACCGGAAATGATCTGGCCGTTCGACCTGCTCATCCTGACCCTGGTCGTCATCTGCGCGGCGGCCGCCATCACCGTGCGGGACCTGCTGGCCGCCACGGTCATCTTCAGCGTCTACAGCTTCCTGATGTGCCTGCTCTGGGCGGAGATGGGGGCCGTCGACGTGGCGTTCACCGAGGCGACCGTGGGTGCCGGGGTGAGCGCCATGCTGTTCATCGCCACGATCCTGCACACCTCGAGGAGGAGCAAAGATTGAAGAAGCGCGCCCTGCTCTCGACCCTGTTCACCGGCGCCCTGCTGCTGTACGGCACGGGCGACTTTCCGCCCTGGGGCGACCCGAACGCCCCGGCGGCGAGGCACGTCTCGCCGCTCTACATCGAGAAGTCGGTGGAGGAGACGCACGTGCCCAACATCGTGACGGCGGTGCTCGCCGACTACCGAGGTTACGACACCATGTTCGAGACGATCGTCATCTTCTGCGCCGGCGTCGTCGTCGTGAGCGCCCTGCGGAGGCCCGACGCATGAAGGAGCACTACACCCTGCCGCAGGACCGCCCGATCGGCCCGAGCCTCATCATCGAGCTGTCGTGCCGGATCATGATCCCCTTCATCCAGCTGTTCGCCCTCTACGTGATCGCCCACGGGCACTACAGCCCGGGCGGGGGGTTCCAGGGCGGGGTGCTGCTCGGGGCCGCCTACATCCTGATGGCGATCGCCTTCGACCAGAAGACCTCGATGCGCTTCTTCCCCCTCCGGGTCAACACGGCCCTGGCGGGCACCGGGGTGCTGATCTACACCGGCACGGGGATCGCCTGCGCCCTGCTCGGAGGGCTCTTCCTGGACTACAGCGCCCTGGCGCCCCTCATCCCGCTCGGCCCCGTCGAGTGGCGCTCCATGGGGATCTTCATCGTCGAAGTCGGGGTGGGGCTTGCGGTCATGAGCATCATGGTTTCGCTCTTCTGGGACCTCGCCTCGGGCGGCAAGCTGGACAGGGGGCTCTGAGATGGAAGCAATCCTGTCGGAGATCATCGCCAAATACAACTACTGGATCTACGTCGTGCTGATGATGATCGGCTTCTACGCGATGATCGGCAAGAGCAACCTCGTGAAGAAGCTGATCGGCATGAACATCTTCCAGACCGCGATCATCCTGATGTTCATCTCCGCGGGCGTGAAGAAGGGCGGCGGCATCCCCATCCTGGACAAGCAGGCCGTTCTCGAGCGGGGCGTGGAGGCCGCGTCGATCGTCAACCCGCTGCCGCACGTGCTGATGCTGACGGCCATCGTGGTCTCCGTGAGCGTCACGGGGGTGGCGCTCGCCATCCTTCAGCGGATCCACGGGCTGTACGGCTCACTCGAGGAGGACGAGATCCTGGAGAAGATCGATCGATGAGTTTCCTCAACCTCCACATGTACACCCTGGCCGCCCCGCTTGTCGGCGCCATGCTGCTCTTCGCCGTCGGCCGGTTCGGGCGCCGGCTGGTGACGCCGCTGGTGTTCGCCGCGCTCTCGCTGTCGCTGGCGGCCTCCGTGCTCGTGTTTCTGGAGGTCCTGACCGCGGGCCCGTTCAGCTACACCGTCGGCAACTGGGAGGCGCCCTACGGGATCGAGCTCGTGGTGGATCACCTCGGGTCCCTCATGAACCTGCTGATCGCCTCCGTCGCCCTGACGGCCTGCGTGTCGTCGCTGCGGCGTTCGTCCGCCGAGCTGCCCGAGCGCCGGCACCAGTTCTTCACGCTGTACCTGATCCTGATCGCCGGCCTGCACGGGCTCGCGCTGACCGGCGATGCCTTCAACCTCTACGTGCTGCTGGAGATCACGTCGATCACGACCTACGGCCTGATCGCGCTGGGGAAGGGGCGGGCTCCCCTGTCGAGCTTCAACTACATCGTGATGGGTTCCATCGGGGCGTGCTTCTACCTGCTGGGCATCGGCTACCTCTACATCCTCACGGGGACGCTGAACATGGCCGACCTGCACCGGATCATCCCCCTGCTCGACGGGCGCGGGGCGGCCCTGGCCACCGCCTTCGCCTTCCTCATGGTCGGCCTGTGGATCAAGATGGCCTTCTTCCCCCTGCACGTCTGGCTGCCGAACGCCTACACGGACATGCCCGACGGGGCGGCGGTGCTGATCGCGCCGCTCATGACGAAGGTCACGGTCTTCCTGATGATCCGGGTCATGTTCTCGATCTTCTCCCCGGTCTACGAATTCATTCAGCACGTGGCCGTGCAGCAGATCATCGTCGGGGTCGCCGCGGTGGGGATCGTCTGTGCCTCGGCGATGGCCCTCGGCCAGAAGGACCTCAGGCGGATGCTGACCTACATCATCATCGCCGAGGTGGGCTACATGGTCGGGGGACTCTGGCTCGCAAACGCGAAGGGGATGACCGGGGCGATCCTGCACATCGTCAACGACGCGCTGATGACCCTCTGCCTCTTCCTGGCCGCGGCGGCCATCGCCCACCGCACGGGGGCGCTGGGGTTCGAGCGGCTGGGGGGACTCTACCGGCGCATGCCGCTGACCATGGCGGCCTTCACCGTGGGGGCCCTGTCCATGATCGGCGTGCCGCCCACGTGCGGGTTCTTCAGCAAGTGGTACCTGCTTCTCGGCGGCATCGAGGCGGGGCAGTGGCTCTACGTCGGTGCGCTGCTCTTCAGCAGCCTCGTGAATGCCGTCCTGTTCTTCCGGATCATCGAGATCGCCTACTTCCGGACCCCGGCGGAGGACGGCCCGGTGCACGAACCCGGGAAGGGACCCCGCCGGGAGGCGCCGCAGGCGCTGCTGCAGCCCCTGGTCGTCACGGCCGCGGCGCTGATCGGGGTCGGCCTGGCAACGGGCCCCCTCGTGGAGCGGGTGATCCGGTTTGCCCTGCCCGTCGGTTACTGACGGAAGAAAGACCCCGGATGTGCGATCCGGGATTTCGACGAGAGAACGATGGAGAATTCATTCTGGCCGCTTGCGGCGGTCCTGATTTCCCTTCTCGGGGCGGTCCCGATCCTGCTGTCGGACCGCCGCCCGAACCTGCGCGAGGCCTGGACGGTGATGATCGCTCTGGGCAAGTTCGCGATCGTGGCATCGTTGCTCCCCGCGGTGCTGGCGGGCGGCGGGTACCGCTTCACCCTCGCCGAGGTCCTCCCCGGCTTGCCGATCGCCCTGCGCGTGGACGCCATGGGGATGTACTTCGCCCTGGTGGCGTCGTTCCTCTGGATCGGCACGTCCGTCTACTCGATCGGCTACATGCGCGCCCTCCGGGAGCACGACCAGACCCGGTACTTCGCCTGCTTCGCCGTGGCGATCGCCGCGACGATCGGCGTGGCCTTCTCGGAGAACCTCCTGACCCTGTACCTCTTCTACGAGATGCTCTCGCTGTCGACCTACCCGCTGGTGACGCACAAGCAGGACGCCGAGGCCCGGGCGTCGGGGCGCAGGTACCTGACCTACCTGCTGGGGAGCTCCGTCGCGCTGCTGCTGCCGGCGATGATCCTCACCTACATCCTGGCGGGCACGCTCGACTTCACGGCGGGCGGGATCCTGTCAGGCCGCATCGACGCCTCTACGGCCGCCGTGCTGCTCGTGCTCTTCGTCTTCGGGTTCGCCAAGGCGGCCGTGATGCCGATGCACGCCTGGCTGCCGGCGGCGATGGTGGCGCCGACCCCGGTGAGCAGCTTTCTCCACGGGGTCGCCGTGGTCAAGGTCGGGGTCTTCTCCATCCTGCGCATCGTGTTCTTCGTCTTCGGCACGGACCTCCTCGCCGAACTGCACCTCGGCGTCATCCTGACCGCTCTGGCGTCCGTCACGGTGCTCGGGGCCTCGCTGGTGGCCCTCACCCAGGACAACCTCAAGCGCCGGCTGGCCTATTCCACCATCGGGCAGCTCTCCTACATGATCCTCGGGGCCGGGATGCTGACGGCGGCCGGGATGACGGGGGGGCTTCTGCACCTGTCCATGCACGCCTTCGGCAAGATCACCCTGTTCCTCTGCGCCGGCGCGATCTACATCGCCGCCCACAAGAGCAACATCAGCGAGATGGACGGCCTGGGCCGCCGGATGCCGGTGACCTATGCGGCCTTTTTCCTGGCGTCGCTGTCGATCATCGGCATGCCGCCCCTGGGCGGCTTCCTGAGCAAGTGGAGCCTCGTGGTCGGCGCGATCGACGGCGGCCGGCTGCTGCTGGTGGCCGTGGTGCTCGTCAGCTCGCTGCTCAACGCCGCCTATTTCTTCCCCATCGTCTACCGCGGGTTCTTCGCCGCGGCGGCCGACGGGACCGGCCGCGAGACGGTCCGGGAAGCGCCGCTGCTGTGCCTGGTGCCGCTGAGCGTCACGGCGCTGTTCTGCCTGGCGTTGTTT
>CAYSDD010000022.1:0-4276 GCA_964429555.1 uncultured Syntrophaceae bacterium | reverse complement strand
GCTGCTGTGCCTGGTGCCGCTGAGCGTCACGGCGCTGTTCTGCCTGGCGTTGTTTGTCTGGCCCTCGCTGGCCCTGGAGCTGATTCAGAAGGTCGTGTCGCCCTGATGGACGCAGTCAATGGAACTTGACGACAGGAAAACGCAGGATGAACCGAGGATACTGACCCACGAACCGGTCGAGGGCTGGCGACCTGTGTTTTTCGCCGTGGCGGCCGTGAGCGTCGTCTACCTGGCGGTGATCCTGGCCAGGACCCTGTAAAGGAGTGTGTGGTGAAGCAAAACGCCGCTGAACCAAAACGGGAGCCCCTGATCCGCCCGCGGACCCTCAAGGTCCTGATGGCGGGATTCGCCGCCGTCCTCGGCGCGCTGCTGCTCGTCGAGGGGTGGGCCCACCGGCATGTGATCTTCCCCTGGGAGGAGTGGTACGGGTTCTATGCCGCCTTCGGTTTTGTCGCCTACGTGATGCTGGTCTTTATCGCGCAGCACGTCCTGCGGCCGATCGTGATGCGCGACGAGGGGTATTATGATCGCTAGCCCCTTGCCCCCCGGACTGATCCTGATCCTGGGCGCCCTGCCGGCCGTCCTGCTGCGCGGACGTAATCGCCAGGCCTGGATGCTGGCGCTGCCGGCGCTCAGCCTCCTCAACATGCTGGCCCTGCCGGAAGGGAATCACTTTCTTGTGCCCTTCTTCCGCCAGGAGCTCGTGCTCGCCCGCGTCGATCGGCTGAGTGTCGTCTTCGGCATCATCTTCCACATCATCGCGTTCATCGCCAACCTCTACGCCCTGAAGGTGGAAGACCGGTTCCAGAACGCCGCCGGCCTCGTCTACGCGGGGGCCGCCATCGGGGCGGTCTTCGCCGGCGATCTCTTCACGCTGTTCGTCTTCTGGGAGATGATGACGCTGAGCGCCACGTTCCTTATCATGGCGCGGCGTACCGAAAAGTCCATGGCCGCGGGGTTCCGCTACTTCATGGTGCACGTCGTGTCGGGCCTGTGTCTGCTGGGCGGCATTCTGCTGCAGGTCAAGAGCACGGGCACGGTCGCCTTCGGCTACATCGGGCTGGGAGATCTCTCCTCGTGGCTCATCTTCGTCGGCTTCGGCGTCAACAGCGCGTGGCCGCTGTTGCACTTCTGGCTGCCCGATGCGTACCCGGAGTCCACCGTCACCGGCGCCGTGTTCCTTTCGGCCTTCACCACCAAGACCGCCGTCTACGTCCTGGCCCGTGCCTACCCCGGCACGGAGGCCCTCATCTGGATCGGCGCCGCCATGACGGTCTTCCCGATCTTCTTTGCCGTGATAGAAAACAATCTGCGCCGGGTGCTGTCCTACAGCCTCATCAACCAGGTCGGGTTCATGATGGTCGGCATCGGGATCGGCACCGAGCTGTCCCTGAACGGCACCGTGTCCCACGCGTTCAGTCACATCCTGTACAAGGCGCTGCTGTTCATGTCCATGGGCGCGGTCCTGCACCAGACGGGAAAGATCAACGCGACGGACGTGGGCGGGCTCTACCGGTCCATGCCCTGGACGACGGCGTTCTGCATCGTCGGGGCGGCCTCCATCTCGGCCTTCCCCCTCTTCAGCGGGTTCGTGAGCAAGTCGATGGTCATGGAGGCGGCCGCCCTGGGAGACATGCGCCTGGTCTGGTTCCTGATGCTCTTCGCCTCGGCGGGGGTCCTGCACCACGCCGGGATCAAGATCCCCTTCTGCGCGTTCTTCTCCCACGACTCGGGCATCCGCTGCAAGGAGGCCCCGCCGAACATGCTCGCGGCGATGGGGCTGACCGCGGCGCTCTGCGTGGGGATCGGCGTGTATCCTCAGCCGCTCTACAGCCTGCTTCCCTATCCGACCGATTTCCAGCCCTACACGGCCGGCCACGTGATCTCGCAGGCCCAGCTGCTGCTCTTCGCGGCCCTGGCGTTCGCCCTCATGCTGCTGTCGGGCACGCACCCGCCCGAGATCCGCGCGATCAACCTCGACGTCGACGTCCTGACCCGCAAGGGAGGGCGCGCCTTTTACCGCCTCGCGGACCGCTCGCTGAACGCCCTGAACGCCTGGGCCGACGAGGTCGTTTCGCACCGCCTGACCCGGAGGCTCGCCCTGTTCTTCCAGCGGCCGGAGTGCAGCCTGCAGCGGCTGGCTTTCCGCGCGCTGGCCCCGCTGGTCGGCAACCCTGCGTGGATGAGGGAGCAGCTGTGCCTCGCGGAAGCACGCTGTGAGCACGGCGCGCACCCGGTCGGCGTGGGCGTGCTGCGCGCGGTCGTCCTGCTGGCGGTGCTGACGATCCTGGTGCTCTTCTGGTAGCCCCGGGGCAGGAGCCCCCCAAAAAAAAAGAGGGCGTGCGGTCACGCCCTCTTTCTTCCCCTTGACGAGCAATCCCGCTACGATTCCGCCTCCGGGTCCTCGACGGCGATGTCCACGATTTCCACTTCCCGGACGCCCCCGGGCGTCTTGACGCGGACGACGTCGCCCACGGTCTTGCCGATGAGGGCCCTGCCGATGGGCGAGGTGACGGAAATGCGGTTCTTCGACACGTCGGACTCATAGGGGCCGACCAGCTGGTAGCGCGTCTCGTCGCCCGTGTCGATGTCGGCGAAGGCAACGGTCGTGCCGAAGACGACCCGGTCTCCCGTCAGGCCGTTGAGTTCCACGATCTGCGAGGTGGCCAGGCAGTTCTCGAGTTCCTGCTGGCGGCCGTGCAGGAAGGACTGGCGTTCCTTGGCATACAGGTACTCGGCGTTCTCCGAGATGTCGCCGTGTCCGCGCGCCTCCTCGATGGCCTTGATGTTCTCCGGGATCAGCACCCTCTTGAGCTGGTCGAGCTCTCTTTTGAGCTTTTCGAACCCCGCCTTCGTGATGGGCATCTTCTCCATCGAAACTCCTCCGGGGGCGGTGCCTCCGGCAAAAAAATAAATATCCGCCAGTGCCTCGGGGCAATAACGGATATTTGCAATGTCCTTTACACGGAAAACCGCCGGGCTGTCAAGCAAATTCAGGGTTTCTGCGCCGCCCCGCTTTCCCGACTTGCGCCGCCGTCTTCGTTGTGCTAGCTTCGGCACAACCCGGGGGCGCTTGAGGCGCCCCCGTTCGATTCGCCATGCTCGACAGATACAAACGCGAAATCAACTACCTGCGGGTTTCCATCACGGACCGCTGCAACCTCCGGTGCGTCTACTGCATGCCGAAGGAAGGCCTGTCGCTCCTCGGCCACGAGGACATCCTGCGATACGAGGAGATACTGCGGATCGTCCGCATAGCCCGGAAGCTGGGGATCGTGAAAGTGAGGGTCACCGGCGGGGAGCCGCTGGTGCGCAGGGGCGTCACGGGTTTTCTCGCCATGCTCGGGAAACTGGGCCTAGAGGACATCAGCCTCACCACAAACGGCATCCTCCTGGAGACCTTTGCGGAGCCGATCCGGCAAGCCGGCGTCGACAGGATCAACGTCAGCCTCGACTCGCTCGACCCGGGGCGATACGCGCGGATCACCAGGGGCGGCGACCTGTCCGCCGTGCTGCGGGGGCTCGAGCGGGCCGAGCGGAGCGGGTTCTCCCCGATCAAGATCAACGTCGTCGCCGTGAAGGGCTTCAACGACGACGAGGCGGTTTCCTTTGCCCGGCTCACCCTGGAGAAGCCGTACGAGGTCCGCTTTATCGAGCTCATGCCGATCGGCGGCGACAAGGAAAGCGCGGAACGGTATGTCTCCAACGATGAACTGATGGACCGGATCGCCCGGGTCGCGGATCTCCACCCCGTCGACAGCGGCAGGAGGGGGAGGAACATCGCCGGACCGGCCCGCCGATACCGACTCGAGGGGGCCCGGGGGTTCATCGGCTTCATCAGCCCCATCAGCCATAACTTCTGCCACGCCTGCAACCGGCTGCGTCTCACCGCCGACGGGGGCCTGCGGGCCTGCCTGATGGTGGACGGGGAGATCGACCTCAAGGCCCCCATGCGCAGGGGCTGCAGCGACGAGGAACTGGAGCGGCTCATCGTGCAGGCCATCCTGAACAAGCCCCTGGGGCAGCACACCGACGGGGCGTCGGGGGATCGCCACCGAAGAAAGTGCGCCCGCGAGA
Organism: uncultured Syntrophaceae bacterium; assembly: GCA_964429555.1. Taxonomy (GTDB): domain Bacteria; phylum Desulfobacterota; class Syntrophia; order Syntrophales; family UBA2192; genus UBA2192. The sequence goes on along the minus strand of CAYSDD010000022.1, from coordinate 199 downwards.
TGCCGACGATCGGCGGCTGAAACTCAGCCGCCGGGCGTAAGGCGAAAGGCTGAAGGCAAAGAAAATCCCCCTGTGTCCCCCTTTTGCAAAGGAGGATTGAGGGGGATTTCGGCTCAAGCGGTGACAGAAATGATCAAGGAGGCGATGCTGTACGAGAAGCTCGAAGGGGGCGATGTCCGCTGCGCTCTCTGCAGCCACC
>CAYSDD010000021.1:0-11101 GCA_964429555.1 uncultured Syntrophaceae bacterium | reverse complement strand
TCGCGAACGAGCTTCGAGATCTCGTACTCCTGCATGAAGCCGTAGCCGCCGTGCAGGTGCAGCCCCTCGTTGGCACAGAACAGGGCCGCCTCGGCGGCGGTGTTCTTCGCCAGCGACGAGTACATCCCGCGGTCCTCGTCGCGCTCCTGGACCTTCACGGCCGCCTTCATGAGGGCCAGCTCCGCCAGCTCCACCTTCTTCCACATGGCGACGAGCGTCTCCCTCGCCACGGGCATGTCGCAGATCCGCTGCCCGAACTGCTTGCGCTCGCGGGTGTACTGCAGGGTCAGGTCGAGGGCCCGGCGGGCCAGGCCCACGCCGATGGCGGCCACCATGGGCCGGGCGTAGTCGAGCACGTCGATGAGGTACTTGAAGCCCTGGCGCCTGTCGCCGATGATCTGGCTCTCGTCGACGACGACGTCCTCGAAGGTGACCGTGGCCGTGTTGGAGAGGTGCTGCCCGAGCTTCTCCTCGGGCTTGCCGAGGACGATCCGGCCTCCGCCCCGGGCCGTGAGCACCGTCTGCGGCTTGGCCGGCAGGTTGGGCCTGCCGTCCCGGAACATCTCCTCCGTCGGCACGATGCAGCAGGCCAGCAGCTGCGCCGTGGGCTTGCCCACCTTGCAGAAGACGGTGAACTGGCTGGCGTAGGAGGCATTGGTGATGAAGCACTTGGCGCCGTTGAGGACGTACCGGCCGTCGGCGCCCTTGGCGATGAAGGTGCTCATGGAGGAGTTGTCCGACCCGGCGCCGGGCTCGGTGAGGCAGAACGAGGCCAGCAGGGGCGCCTGGACGAAGGGCCCCAGAAAGTCCTGCTTCTGCTTCTCGCTGCCGTGCTGGGCGATGACCGTGTTGGCCAGGTCGTTGCACATCGCCGAGGTGGAGATGCCCGTGTCGCCGTAGGAGAGCTCCTTGATGATGAGGGCCGAGGAGACGGCGTCGATCTCGAACCCCTTCACCTCCCTGGGCACGCTCAGGTTGAGGATGCCCAGCTCCCAGGCCTTGGCGATGATCCCGTAGGGGAACTCGTGCGACTTGTCGATCTGCAGGATGTTCGGGAGGATCTCGTTTTTCACGAATCGCCGGACCGTGTCGACGTACATCTGCTGGTCTTCACTGAGGCGGAAATCCATGGCGTTCTCCTTGCGTGTGTGCGTGTTCGGATGATCCCCGCAGGGGGCGGCGCCTTCCCGGTCAGTTGCCGGCGAAGGTCCTCTCGGCGGAGGAGAGTGTGGTCAGCGAGATGCAGGTCACGCCGATCGTTTTGAAGAAGTCCCGGAGGGGACGGTTGGGGCCGATTTCGTAGACGGTGTCCGCCTGCGAGGCGATGGCCCTCATGTTGTCGCACCACTGGACGGTGCCCGAGAGCTGCGCCACGAGACGCTCGATCACCTCTTCCCTGTCGGGGGAGTGGAAGCCGCCCGTGAAGTTGGAGGTCACCCTTACGGCGTTTTCGGCCTTCATCTGCCTGCGCACGCAGGCCAGCTCCCCCTCGAAGGGCTCCTCGATGGTTTGCATGAAGCGGCTGTGGAAGGGGGCGCTCACGTTGAGGGCCACGAACCGCGTCGGGTTCTCGTCGGCCAGGGCCTTCGCGAGGCGCTCCTCGGCCTCGGGCATGGCCTTGGAGCGGCCGCTGATGACGATCTGGTTGGGCGAGTTGATGTTCGCCACGTCGATGGGCAGATCGGCGAGCAGCTCGCGGATCATCCGGGTGTTGAGGTCCTTGCGGATGACGGCGGCCATCGCTCCCTCTCCCGCCGGGACGGCTTCCTGCATGAGGCTGCCGCGGATGTGGACGATGCGCAGCACCGTCTCGAGCGGCAGCACGCCCGCGGCCACCAGGGCCGTGTACTCGCCGAGGCTGTGCCCGCCGAACACGTCGGGGGTGATGCCGTACTTGTCGATGACGGCCTTCAGCATGGCGATCTCCGTCGCCACGATGCTCGGCTGGGCATAGGCGGTCAGGTTGAGCTTCTCGTCCTCGCCGAAGCAAAGCGCCGCCACGTCCCACCCCAGGGCGTCGGAGGCCTGCTCGTAGACCCGCCGGCATTCGGGGATGCTGTCGTAGAAGTCCTTGCCCATCCCGTGGCGCTGGGAACCCTGTCCCGGAAATACGATGGCGGTCTTGCCGTTGGCCATTGGTTGCCGTCTCCTTCGGTGCTTCTTTTATCTCTCTCTCTTCAGCAAGCGAGCCGCTCCCTGCGGCCCGGCCCTGTATCAGCAACCGTTGTGCCAGGGGGCTGGAGTGTTTGAAGATAGATGTAACCCATTGTAACAGCTTCATAAAAAATGGAACGGGCAAGGCGCCGGGGGCAAGGGAAGGGGCACCCGGGTGTATACTTCGCTTCACACTGGGAAGGGGGGTATACAGCGAGGGAGGTAAAAAAATCCTTTACAGAAGGAAAAACGGGGTGTATTGGGAATGAACGTTCATTCCGATATTGGGCAATACAGACCGAGCCATGAGAAACATGGACAAGCGAAAGGAGATCATGCAGGCGGCCCTGGTGCTCATCGCAGAGCACGGGTTTCATGGGGCGCCGATGTCCATGATCGCCGACCGGGCGGGCGTTGGCGCCGGCACGATCTATCGCTATTTCGAGAGCAAGGAAGCGCTGATTGCCGAGCTGTACCGGGAACTGGAGGACAGGCTCCTTGCCTGCCTGAGGGAGGGGTACTCCGATGCGGATCCCATCCGGGTGCGGTTTCTCCATGTGGGCGCCGCGGTGATGCGCTATTTCATCGCCAACCCCCTGCATTTCCGTTACATGGAGCAGTACATGAACTCCCCCTTCGGGACTGCCCTCAAGCGGGACCGCCTGATCGGCCGGGCGGACGGGGGCAGGCTGTTCTTCCAGAGCATCTTCGAAGAGGGGATGGCGCAGGAGGTGCTGAAGGAATTGCCCATTTTCATGCATTTCGCCCTGACCTTCGGTCCCCTGATCGTCCTGATCCGGGATCACATCCTGGGGCTCGTTTCCCTGGATGACGCGGGGATCACGCAGGTCATCGAGGCCTGCTGGGACGGGGTCAGGAGACCAGGGGCCGCAGGGATCCCATCGAATTGAAGAGGTGTTGCATGCAGATCCGTCGGCGATACAGGTTGATCGTGGTTGCGGGGCTTCTGGCAGCCGCCTGGATCCCGGCCGCTTGCGGCCAGGGTTCCACGGGGAAGGCGCAGGGGCAGGCCGGTCCGCCGGAGGTGGCGGTGGTCGAAGTGAAGCCCGAGCGTGTCGCCGTCACAACGGAACTGCCGGGCAGGACATCGGCCTACCTGATCGCCGAGGTGCGCCCGCAGGTGAGCGGCATCATCCAGCAGAGGCTCTTCAGGGAGGGCGCCGACGTGAAGGCGGGCGACGTGCTCTACCAGATCGACCCCGCGACGTACCAGGCCGCCTATGACAGCGCCAGGGCGGCGCTTGCCCGGGCGGAGGCCAACATCACCTCCATCCGCTTCCGGGCGGAGCGCTACAAGGAGCTCGTGGAGATCAAGGCGGTGAGCCGCCAGGAATATGACGACGCGACGGCGGCGCTCAAGCAGGCCGAGGCGGAGATCGCCGCCGGCAAGGCGGCCGTGGAGGCCGCGCGGATCAACCTGGGCTACACCCGGGTGACGGCACCTATCGGCGGCCGGATCGGGAAGTCGTCGGTCACGGTGGGCGCGCTGGTCACGGCGAACCAGCCGATGTCTCTGGCGACGATTCAGCAGATCGACCCGGTCTACGTCGACGTCACCCAGTCGAGCGCCGTGCTCCTGCAGCTGCAGAGGGCCATGGCGAGCGGCGCCCTCAGGCGCGACAGCGCCAACCGGGCCAGGGTCAGGCTGCTGCTGGAAGACGGCACGCCCTATCCCCTGGAGGGGACGCTGCAGTTCCAGGACGTCACGGTGGACCCCACGACGGGGTCGTTCGTCGTGCGGGCGATCTTCCCCAACCCGAAGCGGCTCCTGCTGCCCGGCATGTTCGTCCGCGCCGTGGTGGAGGAAGGCGTCAACGAGCGGGCGCTCCTCGTCCCGCAGCAGGGAGTTTCCCGTGACCCGAAAGGCAACCCCCTGGCCCTGATCGTGGATGCCGAAGGCAAGGTCCAGCAGCGGGTGCTCACCGTCGTCCGCACGATCAAGGACAAGTGGCTCGTCTCGGACGGTCTTGCGCCGGGCGACCGGGTCATCATCGAGGGTGTGCAGAAGGTCCGGCCCGGCATGACCGTCAGGACCGTCCCCTACGGCGCGGCAAAGGTCCCCAACGGCAAGGCGGCAGGGCCGGCCGCCGCGAAGTCGAAGTGACGGAGGCGCGCGATGCTGTCGAGATTCTTTCTGGACCGTCCCGTCTTCGCGTGGGTCATCGCGATCATCATGATGGCGGGGGGCGCGCTTGCGATCTACAACCTTCCCATCGCCCAGTATCCCCCCATCGCCCCGCCGTCGATCGCCATCACGGCCTACTACCCGGGGGCCTCGGCCGAAACCGTCGAGAACAGCGTCACCCAGATCATCGAGCAGAAGATGACCGGCTTCGAGCGGATGCTCTACCTGACCGCGACGAGCGACTCGTCCGGGTCGAGCCGCATCGAGCTCATCTTCGCCCCGGGCACCGACCCCGATCTCGCCTGGGCGCAGGTGCAGAACAAGCTTCAGCTCGCCATGGCGAACCTGCCGGAGGTCGTCAGCAACCAGGGCGTGAGGGTCAGCAAGTCCACCCGCAACTACCTGATGTTCGTGGGCCTGATCTCGGAAGACGGCAGCATGGACGGAAACGACCTGCGCGACTACGCCCAATCCAATCTGGAAAAAGTGCTCTCCCGGGTTCCCGGCGTGGGCGAGGTGGAGATCTTCGGCAGCCAGTACGCCATGCGCATCTGGCTCAACCCCGACAAGCTCACCAACTACGGGATGACGATCCAGGACGTCATCACGTCCCTTCGGGCGTACAACGTGGAGGTCTCCGCCGGGCAGTTCGGCGGCGCGCCCGCCGTCGAGGGGCAGCGGTTGAACGCAAGCATCATCGTCCAGAGCCTGCTCAAGACGCCCGAGGAGTTCGCCGCCATTCCCCTGCGCACCAACCCCGACGGCTCCGTCGTGCGCGTCCGGGACGTGGGCCGGACGGAACTCGGCACCGAGACCTACGACGTCCAGGCCCGTTTCAACGGCATGCCCGCCGCCGGGATGGCCATTCGCCAGGCCGCCGGGGCCAATGCCCTGCAGACGGCCGACAACGTCAAGGCCAAGATGGAGGAACTGGGCCATTTCTTCCCCCGGGGCATGAGGGTCATTTACCCCTACGACACGACCCCCTTCGTCCGGGTGGCCATCAAAGAGGTCTTCAAGACGCTCTTCGAGGCGATCGGGCTCGTGTTCCTGGTCATGTACCTGTTCATGGGCAACCTGCGTGCCACCCTCATCCCCACGATCGCCGTGCCCGTGGTCATCCTGGGCACGTTCGCGGCACTGGGGATTTTCGGCTTCTCCATCAACATGCTGACCATGTTCGCCATGGTGCTGGCCATCGGCCTGCTCGTCGACGACGCCATCGTCGTCGTGGAAAACGTGGAGAGGATCATGAGCGAGGAGGGCCTTTCGCCCCGGGAGGCCACGGCGAAGTCCATGGACCAGATCACGAGCGCCCTGATCGGCATCGGGCTCGTGCTCTCGGCGGTGTTCGGCCCCATGGCCTTCTTCCCGGGCTCCACGGGCGTCATCTATCGCCAGTTCTCGGTCACCGTCATCACCGCCATGCTCCTGTCCGTGCTGGTGGCCCTGATCCTCACGCCGGTGCTCTGCGCGTCGCTGCTCAAGCCGGTGCCCAAGGGGCACGAGCCGGCGGAGAACGCCATCTGGTTCCTGCGCCCCTTTTTCCGCCGGTTCGACAGCCGGTTTTTCCAGACCCGGGACCTCTACATGCGCCTGGTCCGCCGGTCCATCACGAACAAGCTTCGCTACCTGGCCGTCTTCGTCCTGATCGTCGGGGCCATGGGCATCCTGTTTCTGCGGATGCCCACGGCCTACCTGCCCGACGAGGACCAGGGCATCCTGACGGTGCAGGCGCTGCTGCCGGCCAACTCGACCCTGGAGCAGACCGACGAGGTCCTGCGACGGGTCCGGGAGTATTTCCTCGAGAACGAACAGGACGCCGTCGAGGCCGTGTTCACCATTTCCGGCATCAGCTTTTCCGGACGGGGGCAGAACGCGGGGTTCTCCTTCGTCAAGCTCAAGGACTGGGATCTGCGCAGCGGCGCGGAGCTGAAGGTCGGCGCCGTCGCCGGGCGCGCCATGGCGGAATTCTCGAAGATCCGCAACGCCATGGTGTTTGCCTTCGCGCCGCCGGCGGTCGTGGAACTGGGGCAGGCCAAGGGGTTCGATTTCCAGCTGCTGGACCGCGGCGGCCTGGGGCATGCCAGGCTCATGGAGATCCGCAACCAGCTCCTCGGCATGGCGGCCAGGGACCCCGTGATGACCAAGGTCCGGCCCAACGGCCTGGAGGACGTGCCCGAGTACCGCATCGACGTGGACTGGGAGAAAGCCGGGGCCCAGGGCGTTCCCATCACCTCGATCCACCACACGATCGCGGCGGCCTTCGGGAGCGCCTACGTCAACGACTTCATCCAGGCCGGCCGCGTCAAGCGGGTCTACGTCCAGGCCGACGCGCCCTACCGCATGCTGCCCACGGATCTCGAGCGGCTCCACGTGCGCAACAACGCGGGCCGGATGGTCCCCTTCTCCTCCTTCGCCTCGGGCCACTGGACGACCGGGTCCCCGAAGCTCGAGCGCTTCAACGGCTTCCCGTCGATCAACATCGTGGGCGAGGCTGCGCCGGGAAGGAGTTCCGGCGAGGCGATGAGGGCGATGGAGGGGTTCGTCCGGGAGCTGCCCCAGGGCGTCGGGTACGACTGGCAGGGCCTGTCCTACCAGGAGCGGATGTCCAGCGCCCAGGCGCCGCTGCTGTACGCCTTCTCCATCTTCGTGATCTTCCTGTGCCTGGCGGCCCTCTACGAGAGCTGGCCCATCCCGATTGCCGTCCTGCTGGTCCTGCCCCTCGGGGTCATCGGCGGCGTCATCGCATCGAGCCTGCGGGGGCTGCCCAACGACGTCTATTTCCAGATCGGCGTGCTGACCACGCTCGGCCTGACCACTAAGAACGCGATCCTGATCGTGCAGTTCGCCAAGGCCGGTGTCGGGCAGGGGATGGGACTGGTGGAGGCCACCCTGGAGGGGGCGAGGCTGCGATTCCGCCCGATCGTCATGACGTCGCTGGCCTTCGGGTTCGGCGTTCTGCCCCTGGCCTTGGCGACCGGTGCCGGGGCGGGTGCCATGAACGCCATCGGCACGGGCGTGCTGGGCGGCATGGTGACGGCCACCGTCCTGGTGATTCTTTTCACCCCCCTGTTCTTCGTGCTGATCGAAACGTTCATCGGGAAAGGCGGGAAGGCTCACGGGACTTCCTCCGGCGGCGTGTTCGCGGGGATGGGGGGGCGGTTTTCGGGCATCCGGGAACGGCTCATGGCAAAACGGGCAGACCGGCGGATCGCCGGAACGGAAGAAACCCGTCCATCAGAGGATTGACGATATGAACAGGGTGTTGATTTTCCTGCTGGGCTTGATCGTCCTGTGCACGGCGGGCTGTTCCCTGGCGCCGACCTACGCGCGCCCCGAGGCACCCGTCCCCGCCGCCTGGCCGGGCGCCGCGGGCCGGGAGGCGGATAAACCGGGGGAGATCGCCGCGGATGTTTCGTGGAAGGATTTTATTCTCGACGAGAAGCTGCGGCAGGTCATCGGCCTGGCTCTTTCCAACAACCGCAACCTGCGCGTGGCGGCCCTGAACGTCGAACGGACCCAGGCCCTGTACCGCATCCAGCGAGCCGAGCTGCTCCCGGCCGTGAACGCCGGTGCGACGTTCAGCAAGGAGCGGGTACCGGGCATTCTCTCGCAGAGCGGTCAGCCGAAGACGACGGAGCTCTACAACGTCAACCTCGGCGTCAGCGCCTGGGAGATCGACCTCTTCGGCCGCATCCGGAACCTGAGCGATGCGGCCCTCGAGCAGTACTTCGCCACGGAGCAGGCCCGCGCGAGCGCGCAGATCGCGCTGGTGGCCGAGGTGGCCAACACCTGGCTGGCGCTGGCCGCCGACCGCGAGAATCTCAAGCTCGCCCGGTCGACGCTCGAGACGCAGCTGCAGACCTACGAGATGATCCGGAGGCGCGCCGAGGTGGGCGCCTCCTCCGATCTGGACCTGCGCCAGGCCCAGACCCGGGTGGATGCGGCGCGGGTGGACATCGCCCGGTACACGAGTCAGGTCGCTCTCGACGAGAATGCCCTGGCCCTCCTGGTCGGTTCCCCCGTTCCACAGGAACTGCTGCCCGATGCGCTGAGCGATGTGAAGGCGCCCAGGGATTTCACGCCGGGCCTGCCCTCGGAGGTCCTGCAGCGCCGACCCGACATCGTTGCGGCCGAGCACCAGCTCAGGGCGGCCCACGCGAACATCGGCGCGGCGCGGGCGGCCTTCTTCCCCCGCATCACGCTCACCACGAGCATCGGCACCACGAGCGACCAGCTCTCCGGGCTCTTCACGTCCGGCTCCGAAACCTGGAGCTTCGTGCCCCGCATCGTCGTGCCGATCTTCGACGCCCGCACGTGGGCGGCCTACGACGTGACGAAGGTGGACCGGGAGATCGCCCTGGCCCAGTACGAAAAAGCGATCCAGACAGGGTTCCGGGAAGTGGCCGACACGCTGGCCCAGCGCGCCACCCTGTGGGATCAGCTCGAGGCCCAGCAGTCGCTCGTGGAGGCCTCCGAGGTGAGCTATCGCCTCTCCGATGCGCGCTACACGAAGGGGATCGACAGCTACCTGCGCGTCCTGGACGCGCAGCGCTCGCTGTACAGTGCACAACAGGGGCTCATCGCCGTCCGCCTGGCCCGGCTCGCCAACCTGGTGACGCTCTACAAGGTGCTGGGGGGCGGCGGCGATTCCTGAACAGCGTGAGGTCGAATCCGTGATGAAGCACGGCAGACAGCGGGCCGGTGCGTCCGTCCCGATCAGCTTCGAGGAACGCTACGGCAGTCTTTTCGAGAACGCCGGCGAGGGGATTTTCCAGACGTCGGTATCAGGCCGGATCCTGAACGTCAACCCGGCGCTGGCTCGGTCCTTCGGGTACCGATCTCCGGAGGAGATGAAACGGGACATCCGAAACGTGTCCCGGCAGATCTACACCGATCGCCGTCTGCGGGCGGAAATCCTGCGCAGGGTCGAGGCCCGGGGGCATGCGAAGTTCGAGTTCCGGTTCCTCCGGAAGGACAAGTCCCAGGGGTGGGGCTACACGAGCATGCATGCCGTGCGTAACGCACAGGGGAAAACCGCGTACTACGAAGGCTTTTTCCTCGACATGACGGCGCACAAGGAGATGGAGGAGCAGCTGCAGAAGTCCCGCGACCTCCTCGAGCAGCGCGTCCTCGAGCGGACGCGGAAGATCGCCGAGCTCAACCGGGAACTGGCTGCGGATGTTGCGGAGCGCAAGAGGGTCGAGCGGGAATTGCGGGCCCGCGAGAAAGAGCTGAAACGGCGCGCCGTCAAACTCGAGGCGTTCAACGTCACCCTGCGCACGCTCCTGGAACAGCGGGAGGCCGACCGGACGGAGATCGAACGCCGGATCATGGCCAACGTCGACGACCTCATCATGCCCTGCGTCGAGCGGCTCAAGGGCACGGCGCTTCCGAAGCCGGCGCACCAGCTCGTCCTGAACCTCCAGGAGAACCTCCGGGCCCTCACGTCCCCTTTCACGAGGGACATGAAGGCGAAGGCGCATTTGACCGCGACGGAGCTCCAGATTGCCGATTACATCAAGAAGGGGAAGAGCTCCAAGCAGATCGGGGCCCTCATGCGGCTTTCCCCCGGAACCGTCGACTTCCACCGGAACCAGATCCGCAAGAAACTGAATATCCGAGGGGAGAAAGTGAGTCTCCAGGCATACCTGCTGAACCAGTCCTGAAGGGGGCCGTTGCTGGCCGCAGAACAAGAAAGGGCAGGCGCCAAGCGCCTGCCCTTTTACATCTCAACAGAGCATGCGAACCGGGATATCCCGGGATTCGCCTATTTCACGAACGGGGCGGGAACCGGGTAGATCTTGCGACCGAAGACCGTGTTGCACACAACGGCTCCGGCGACATAGACGCCGATCCAGCCGGAAACGATCAGCAGCCAGCCCACGATGGGCTTGCCGACTGCGGGGTCCATCTTGCCCAGGTCGAGACCGACGATGCACCACAGGCAGATGTCGATCAGCACGACGAGCAGGAAAAGGAGCTTCGTGGACTTCAGGTACGCGGGGGTCACGGCGGTGAGGAAGCCGGCCCCGGCCATCCAGGTCCATCCCTCGACGTAGACGTGGGGAGCCATGCCGAACTTGATCATGAGGAACTTGGAGAGAACGCTCAGCGAGGCGCCGAACATGAAAAAGGCCGAGAAGAACAGGAAGACGTTGCCGCCGGTGATGTTATGGTCTTTCAATTCCATAACGGCAACCGTGTACTGAACCACGCCGCCGCCGACGAGCCATGCGAACAGGATGGGAAGGCCTTCGGCCTTGACCCAGCCAAGAAATACCGCGGCGAAACCAAAACAGGCAACCGCGAGGGCGCCCAGGCCCGCGGGCCCCGGAGATGCAAAGGTATGCTCCTGTGCCATGATTACGAGTCCTCCTTTTGTCGATGATGAATGAATGAATTGAAAAAACTGTGGCTTCAGGTTGAATCCATGGAAAGCCTCTTGCCCCCGGCTTTCCCGCCCCTGCGACTCCTTTCCTCACCTCCTTTCACTGGATTGACCTCTCGGGAAAAAAGACCCTGACACCCGGCGGGTGCGCGTTTCGGTGTTGCTCCCGAAGCGCCGAAAATCGCTTCCGGGCCTGTTTCGGCTGTGCAGGATGAAGTTTCGAGAGGCATCCTGCACAGTCGAAACGAGGAAAAAAGGTTGGCACAGAACACATCATCACCATATCAGTCGAGGGCGGAAAAGCAATGTAGTGGAATTATATAAAAAATGGATAAGCCGGTTCTATAAACGTCGGTAACGTCAAGTGTTATGTGTCATGACGAGGAAAGGGGTCATGGTTTTTTCTT
>CAYSDD010000020.1:0-12345 GCA_964429555.1 uncultured Syntrophaceae bacterium | reverse complement strand
CCGCAAACGGCACCGTGAAGGAGATCAAGGTCAAGGAAGGCGACAAGGTCAACACCAACGACGTTCTCGTCGTCATCGGCTAGTTGCCTGACAGCCTGAAAAGGATGCCGAGCCGACTCTCCGGGGTCCGTTCGGCATTCTTTTTTGATGCGCCCTGGGAGTAAGGGTACAGGATCAATGATAAGGCGTATGAACGGCACACTGTTACATGAAACGGAGTTCCCGTTACATGTAACGTTACTTTGCTTTTCTTCTTCACCCCTGACCTGTAACCTGATGCCTCGCATTTGGTGAGGGTGCTGACTTCTACATCGGGGAATCAGCCATGATGCAAGGCCTGCCGAAGAGGATCACCATTCACGAGGTCGTCCTGCGCGACGGGATCCAGAACGAGAAGAAGATCGTCCCGACGGGGGAAAAACTCCGGCTGGTCGGCGACCTGGTTGCCTGCGGCATCCGTCGCATCGAGGTCTCGTCCTTCGTGAACCCGAAACTCGTCCCGCAGATGGCGGACGCCGAAGAGCTCTGGGAAAGGATCGAACGCAAGCGGGGGGTGCTCTACTCGGCCCTCATCCTCAGCAAGGGCGGCCTGGAGAGGGCGATCCGCTGCCGGGTCCCCCACGTGGGCGTTTTCGTGTCGGCCAGCGAGACCCACAGCCGGAAGAACAGCAACAAGTCCGTTTCTGAAGCGATGAAGGAAGCCCTCCGCCTCATCGGCGCGGCGCAGGACGCCGGCCTGGGGGTGCGTGCGGGCGTGATGAACGCCTTCGGCTGCGCCTACGAGGGTGCCGTTCCCGTCGCCCGCGTTTTGAAACTGCTGCGGGCCTTCGTGAAGAGCGGCCCGGAGGAAATCTGCCTGGCCGATTCCTCGGGCCTGGGAACCCCGGACCAGATGGAAACGGTCCTGTCCCGTGCGCGGGGGGAGATCGGCGGCGCCGATCTCTCGCTGCACCTGCACAACACGCGCGGTCTGGGCCTGGCGAACGTCTACGCGGCGCTCAGACAGGGCGTGTCGATATTCGACACCTCCCTGGGCGGCCTCGGCGGCTGCCCTTTCATCCCGGGCGCAAGGGGCAACATCGCCACGGAGGACACGGTCGGCATGCTCCACGGGATGGGCATCAGGACCGGCATCGGGCTCGACCGGCTGGCCGAGGCGAGCCGCCGGTTCGAGAAGATCATGGGTCAGACCTTTCCGGCGGCGCTGACGCACCTCGGAAATGTAGAGGGTGAGAAGGTGAGACGGTGAGACGGCTGGAGAACCCCGCCCCGGTCTTGCTGCGCAGCGGCATGGCGAAGCCTACAGCAAACAGTCAACAGCCCGGACGTGAATCTGTCGGCTGCCGGCTCATGGGATTTCCCCACACCCCTAGAACAGCGTGTAGATGAACGGGGCGATGGCCGAGCCCTCGGTGAGGACGATGAGGGCGCCGAGAAGCATGAGCACCAGGATGATCGGCGCAAGCCCCATGACCTTGTACTCGCCCGAGTTGACCTTGAAGCCGGTGTAGTCGGTAAAGGCCGAGTAGAGAAGGCCCAGCGAGTGCGGAAACTGCAGCTCCGCGAGGATCTCCACCCCGTTGTCCCGGCCCACGCCCCAGCTCGTGGTCGTCCACTCGCCCACGCCGTCGATGGTCAGGAAGGCCGCCTCTCGGAACGGGGAGGGGAAAAAGGCCGACGCGGCGTGGGTCTCGTGGTGCTCGGGGAAGACGACCCTGCCCGCGAAGCCGAGCTCCTTCCGGATGTTGTCCCGCATCCAGAGCTTGTACCGGATCCACAGGGGCATGGCCGTGATGAAGGAGCGAAGCCCCACGGGGGCGAAGGCCAGGTAGGTCTGCAGCAGGCGCTCGAACTTCAGGAACGGCTTCTCGTAGAATGCCACGGCGTCGAGCTCCCCGGCGGCGAGGCCCCCTTCCCGAAGACAGAAGGAGACGGCACGGGCGGGGAAGGAGGGGTCGTGCTTGATGCGCGTGAAGCGCTCCTCCTGGGCCGCCGCGACGATCCGGCCGTCGCGGAGGAGGCAGGCGGCGCTGTCGTGATAGTAGGCGGATATCCCGAGGATATGGACCGGCTTCATCCGTTTCCGTTCTCGATAGGATCACGTTCGCTCATCCCTATCCTATTTTCCACGAATGATGCCAGCCCGGCAGATGCACCGCGGGCCGGGGTGCAATCTGAATACCCCGGTCGCGAAAAAAAAGCCCCATTCCACCCGGCAGTCCTCATTTTTCATGCTTCTTACCGATTGACAGGCACCCCTGACTTTCCTATAGTCTGTGCCGTCCGGACGCAGCCCGACAATTCGGCTGCCGTGGGGGTCGCCGGGACCGAAGCTTGCATGCTGTTTCGCCTGAATCACCCCGGCGGGAGGAACGATGCATCGACGCCAGAGGACCCGGTCCATCCCTTTGCTCTTCCTGACCCTTTTTGTCGTTTTTTCCTGCGCCCCCGCCTATTTCGACCCCGTCAGGACCCCCCTGGAACCCCCGCGCATCCGCAGCCTGGACGATCTTCCCTGGCGGGAGCTCTGGGCCGGGATCGTCTTCAACGGCGAGAAGGTCGGCTTCACCCACCTGAAGATCGTCCCGCTGCCGGGCGAGGGGCTCTTCCGCCTCGAGTCGGAGGCGCACCTGCGGATCCGCTTCCTGGGACTCGACAAGCGCGTGGCCATGAAGAGCGAGGACCTCGTCCGGCCCGATCTCACGTCCCACGCCTTCCGGCACGAAATGACGATGGACGAAAAGACCCTTCTCCTCGACGGGACCGTGAAAGACGGCGTCCTGCGCACCCGGCAGACATCGGGCAGGGAAATCCGGGAAACGGAGAAGAGGCTGGAGGCCCCCCTCTACCCCACCGCCGTCATCAACCTCTACCCGGTCCTCAGGGGTCTCGCGGTCGGCTTGAGGCACCGATACGATGTCTTCGACCCGCAGACCCAGTCCGTCACGGCCGTGTCGCAGACCGTGGAGGCCTTCGAGCGAAGCCGCGCCCTCGGCATCGAGCCCTCCTGGAAGGTGAAGACCTCCATGCTGGGCCAGGACGTGGAGACCTGGATCAACCCCAGGGGCGAGGCCGTTTTCGAACTCGGGATGCGCGGCGTCCTGATCACGTACCGGGAGACGGAGAACGAGGCCCGCCGCTACCTCTCCGAGGCGAGCCTCAACAAGAAGGACCTCATCCTCGACTTCAGCGTCATCAAAACCGAGAACCCCCTGGCCTGTCCCCGGGAGGCCACGCTGCTGGAGATTTCCCTGGCGGGGATCGCCGGGGAGCTGCCCCTGCTGCAGGGGCCCGGCCAGGAGGCCCGGCCGGACCCCGGCGAGGCCGCTTCGGTGACCTACCGCATCCGCCGCAATCCCGCTGCCCCCGCGAAGATCTCCGGCCCGCAATACGATGTGGACGCCTACCGCTGGACCCTGCCCGCAAGCCAGGTCGAGAGCGACCACCCGGAGATCGTCAATGCGGCCCGGGAGGTGACGAAAGGCCTTTCCGATCCCCTCGAGAAGGTGCGGAAGCTCGCGAGGTGGGTTGCCGACGAGGTGAAGGACGAGCCCGTGGACAGCTTCTCGGCCCTCGAGGTCCTGCACACGAAGAAGGGCGAATGCCAGGGCCACACGATGCTCTACACGGCTCTCGCAAGGGCCCTGGGGATCCCCACCCGGATGGCGGGCGGGATCGTCTACATGGAGGGCGTGGGTTTCCTCTACCACGCCTGGGCGGAAAGCGACGTGGGGGGCTGGGTCTCCGTGGACCCCACCTTCAACCAGGTGGGTGTCGACGCCACGCACATCAAGCTCGTCGAAGGCCCCGGGTGGGTGTCCATCGTGCCGCTCGGGCGCGTCGTGGGGCGCGTCAAGGCCACGGTGATCGACTACCAGGCGGTCTGCGGCCGCCCGTAAACCACGGGGAGGAAATTGCCCATCCATGGAATTGTGGCGCCGGGTCATCCTGCTGGGCTTAGTCTTTGCGGCCGTCCTCATCGCGCTGTTCGCGAGTCTCTCCCCCGTCGTCCTCGTGCGGCACGTCGATTTCGCGGAAAAGCAGAAAAACGAGGGTTCCTACATGGGCGTGCGGCTCATGACGGAGAGGACCACGCGCCTCGCCGGCCTGCCGCTGCATGATTACATTGCCGAGACCACGAAGGGGCGTCTCTACGACGTCGAGGGACCGGGCTGGGCGGCGGCGGCGGAGAACGCCCTGGCGGCGGCGAAGAACAGGCCGCTTGCGAAGGACTGGCAGCGGAGGCTTCCCTCGGACAAGTACCCCATGGGCGTGCTGTTCTTCAGGCCCGACGAGCCTCCCGTCAATCAGCTCGCCCCGCTGTTTGCCGGGTCGCGCGATCCGGTCTACCTGCGCCTGCAAACGGCGGGGCAGTCCGTTTACCTGAAGGCGGAGTACCGGACCTACTCCAGCGAGGATTTCCGCCTCGGAAGCGGGTTCACGAACACCCCCACCCCCCCGACGGATTTTCTCTTCCCAGGCCGGAAATGGAGCCCCTGGGTCGCTGCGGCCGGGCTTGCCCTCTACATCGTGCTCCCCTGGCCGAGGCGGCCCGCCGGGGCGCTTGCCTACAGGCGATGGCGCGTCGTGCTGTGCGACGTGGCGGCCCTGATCCTCACGGTTCCCTTCTTCGCCTTCCCCTTCCTGATCACCGGGGGGACCGTGCAGGCCTTCATCGTCGGCTGGCCCCTCTTCTTCTTTTTCTGGCCCATCGCGTTCATCGGCCTTCTTCTCGTGCGGCTGGCCGTGTGGTACTCCTCCTTCGCCCTGCTCCCCCTTCCGGACCGGCTGCGCATCTGGGGCCCCCGGGGCGAGCGGGACTTCCCCTTCGCCGACATGGACTTCTTCCAGCCCGTCGTCGTCAGGCCGCCGAAGTGGCTCATCGCCCTGTCCTGGCTGGGCGCGCTTTCCGGCAAGGGCTCCTCCCGGATCGGGGCCGCGGGGAGGGCCATGATCCTCGGCTCGTCGCAATGGGGGTGCCTCGCCGTCCGCCTGAAAAACGGCAAGGACCTGTTCATCAGCATCACCGACCAGCTCGGGACGGACACGCTGGGGGCCGACGAGATCGTCGGGGCGCTGCAGAAGGCGGGCGTCCGGGAGGTGGACGAGGTGAAGGAAATCCGCAGCCTGGGCCTCGAGATGGTCCGTCTGCCGGAATAGAACACGAACATCAAAAACCGAATCGATGTCGGAGGTTCACAATGGGTCGTCGCGGAGATTGCGCAGCTGCATCCCGGGTTAATCTTCTGGTCCTTTTGCTTCTCGTCCTGTCCCAGGCCGTGTGGACGGCGTCCGCGGGCAATGCCTTCGCCCAGTCGGCTGAGGACATCGCCCGCCGGAACATCGCCGCGTTCCAGTCGACCTTCGATCCGCAAAAGGTGAAAGCGGCGGGGCTCACCCAGGCCCAGGCCGAGCAGATGCGAAAGATCTACGCCTTCCAGATCTCAAACGACTACACGGCCCGCAGGCTCCTCAAGACAGCCGAGTTCACCGACCTCGGCCGGGAATACTACAAGATGTGGTTCCAGGAGGGAGACGGCCTCATCCGCCAGGTCATCGGCCGCGCGAAGGGGAAGATGAGCGGCTACTCCTCGGAGGTGCTCGATCTCATCGAGATCATCCAGAACGAGGCGAGCCGCACGGCGATGAAGGCGCCCATGGACTTCGACGTGGGCATCATCACCCGGTCGAAGGAGGAGGCCCGCAAGGTCCTGAAAATGCTGGGCGGCCCCGGCGGTGTCGAGAAGTTTCACAAGGATTTCCAGAGGGCCCTGGAACAAGCCTACCTGGAGGTCTTCGAAAGCATCGGGGGCACGAAAGGATCGATCAACGCGGCCCGATCCTTCATCTCCGCGACGACGGGCTGGCACCCGGAGGCCTACGCAGACGTGAGGGTACTCAAGCAGGGAGGTGTCGCGAGCAAGGACCTCGTCCAGCAGACCGTGGACGTCTCCAAGTACAAGGTCGCCGAGATGCGCAAGCACGCCGAGCACGGGGCGCTGACCCTCGACGAGGCCATGGAGGAGGCAGCCCGCGGGACCGCCAAGGACCTCGACAAGGTGGAGCGAGTCTTCAACCGCATCGAGAAGATCACCGGCGTGAAGCCGAAGTGGACGGCCGAACAGGCCGAGATGATCGCCGTATTGAAAAAAGTGGAGAAGATGGAGATGAGCGCCGCCGCAGCCAATGCCGAAATACGACGTATCAGCGGCGGGCGGTTCGATCTCTTCGGCGCCTGCGACAACCTGATGGACCAGATGGAGTCGGCCTGGAAGCTGCGCCCGAAAAAGCCCCAGGAGATGATCCTGAACATCTTCGCCGAATTCCTCGACGACGCGGAGTACGACAAGAGCTTCAAGGCCCTCCTCGAGGGGAGCGCCGACGACTTCCCGGCCGGCGCGAAGAAAATCATCGGCGAGATCGAGGTGGCGGGCAAGGCGAGGATGCTCAGCATCCGCGGAGGTGCGGATTTCATGCAGGATTTCGCCAAAGATTTCCCGGCCTACAAGATCTGCTCAAAACCGGGGGATACCTCGGTCCAGGATCTGATCCGGTACATCGAGTCCGGGTCGACGGGGGACGATCTCGCCCTGATGTTCGGCAAGGAGCAGACGGAGAGGCTCCGGAAGATCCACGAGCTCATGAAACCGGAGATCAAGGCGAAGATCCAGATGCGCTACGGAGCCAACAAGTTTGCGATCTGGGAGCTGGATCAGAAGGGCCGCGTCCTGCTGGGCGACCCCGGTGCCGCGACGCTGGGGATCGACGCCGGGGTGGGCCTGGCTATGGCCTTCTGGCAGACCTCGACCATCATGGGGCAGAATCTGAGCCCCGACGAGGAGTCGAGGCAGATCCTCAACGCCTGGGGCACGTCGCTCCCGGTCGTGGGCGACATCGCCCAGGGGCTCATCGAGGGGATCGAGGCCTATTACGGGGACGACAAGACAAAGTACTTCAAGGCCGGGGCCTGGCTTGCCATCGGCGCCGCGGGGCTCGTCCCCGGCGCGCAGGCGCCCGCCATGGTGGTCGGGCTGACGCTGGCCGCCTACGAGGTCTCGTCGTCCATGTTCGACGTCAGCAAGGACAAGGCGCTCCTGGAGGCCTGGCTCGCCTCGGGCGAATTCGACAGGGAAACGGGCAAGCTCCAGAAACTCCACGACAGCAAGGGCGGCGCCCACGAGCTGTCCTTCGAGGGGATCATCACGGACGGCGGCGTTCCCTACCGGGAGGTCCTCACGGAGACCACGATCCGCGAATCGGTTTACCTCTATGCGGAGCGGAACGGTCTCGACCAGCTCGAAAAGCTGCAATCCTACATCCGGGCCTTGAAGGTTCCCTACCCGGATTTCCCCTTCAAGGAAACCCTGCGGGAACCCGTCAGGACGGGGAAACCCCTTTTCGCGGCCGCCATCCGCGAGGGCGGGGCGAAGGAGCCCTTTAAGACCGTCGAGATGCTCCTGTTCGCGAAGGCCAAGCAGATCGTCGATGCCGAGGTGAACCGGGCCTGCCAGGCCATTGTGGC
The DNA here is from genome assembly GCA_964429555.1 of uncultured Syntrophaceae bacterium. Lineage (GTDB taxonomy): Bacteria > Desulfobacterota > Syntrophia > Syntrophales > UBA2192 > UBA2192. The sequence goes on along the minus strand of CAYSDD010000020.1, from coordinate 4,823 downwards.
GCAGGTGGAGGCGGAGTACCAGGCGCGGCACTTCACCGGCGACGCGTTGAGGGTCTACCGGGAGCTCCAGGAGCTGGGCATCCGGCTCGGCCTGCCCCTGATCGAAAACGTCAATGCCCTGTTCAAGAGCTTCAGCAGCTTCGTCGTTGAAGGGGTCAAGACCCCCTGGGTGCGGGAGAGCCTCGCGCGCCGCAGGATCATGCTGATGGAGAAGTACCTCAGCGGCTATCTGGAGATCGAGAAGTCCCTCAAGACGATCCGGGGTATCTTCGAGCGTGCCGGCATGCGCCCGCCGGGCTTCAACCTCTCGGGGTTCCTCGAGGTGGACGCCCCGCGTATCAGGGATCTCGAAGCGGCCTATGCGAACCGGGCCATCGGCGAGGCGGGCAAGGACGTCCAGGCGATCCACCGCGAGCTCTCCGGCGACAAAACCTATATCTTCAACACCAACAAGCCGGATCCCTGCGATGCCGAGCTGTTCAAGCAGCTCGCGGGCATCAAGGTCCGCATCGTCGAGGCCGAGGACCGCAAGCTCCTGCTCGAGCAGTGGACGGGGAAGAAGTCCGCCGCCGAGGCGAGCCGCGACGCGTCGCTGCGACAGGCCCAGGAGGCCACGAGGGGGATGAAGACGGGAAGCTGGGTCACCATCCCCTCTGCCGTGTGGGACTCCCTGTGCGAGAGCTACGAGGCGGCCTACGCCTGGGGGAATGTCCGCTGGGAGGGCTCTCAGGTCTACGAGGAAGCCATCGCGAACCAGAAAGAACGGATCGAGAGACTCACGAAGGAGTACGCGGCCGCCCGGGAACAGGGACGGGAGCCCATGGCCGGATGCCTCGCCCAGGCGGTGAAGGGGACGATCCAGGTGTCGAATGCGGCCCCGGCCGAGGGCGATTCGGTGTCCGCCAGGGTCGTGCTGACCGGCGGGCAGGTTCCCCCGGGGGCCCAGTGGACATGGCAGACCACGGGAGGACTCGAAGTGGGAAGCGCCGCCGGGCCGCAGGCCGGCCTCACGGCCCGCTCCAGCGGCACCGTGACGGCAACCCTCGTCCTGGGCGGTAAACCCCTGGCCACCTTCCGCACTTCCGTCATGGTGACGCCGAAGGACGGGAAGGACGGCGGCAAGACCGACCCCGACAAGACGGAACCCAAGTGGGTGCCCGCCTGCACCTTCAAGTACTCCGAGTGGGGGGAATGCGTCCGGGCGACGAAGAAGCAGACCCGCACGGTCGCCGCGAGAGAGCCCGCGGGCTGCGTCGAGCGCAACAAGCCCGAGCTGGAGCGGGGCTGCACGCCGCCCCCGACGGAGGAGGAGAAGCGCCACCAGTACTTCAACTGCCTCTGCCGCTGCTCCAGCGGGTGGGCGGGACACATCGGCGTCTGGTACGACCCCGAGGGCAAGTCCGTCCCGGAATGCAAGAGCAGCGGCCCCTGCTTCGGCGGGGCAGGCGCCTTCGGCTGCACGAGCAGGCATTTCTTCATCGCGCCCAACGACTGCGCGAAAGGCTGCTGGGAGAGCGCCTTCGGCAAGGGGACCTACGACCCGGCCAAGGCGGACAAGATGCGAAAGGACGAGAACAAGAAATACAAGAAACCCCTCACGGTCGCGATCAAGGCCTCCAAGAACCCCGCCGATTTCGGCGACATCGTCGAGCTGACGGCGGAGACGGCGGAAGGGTCGGGCGGATACAAATGGGCCTGGGGCGGCTGCGCGCAGGACGCCAAGGATTCGCGGGCGAAGGTCCTGAACTCCAGGGACTGCAAACCCTGCACGGCGAGCGTCACCGTGACGGACCAGGACGGCGACAGCGCCTCGGCCTCCCTGGAGGTCAAGTGCACGGCGCTGCGGGTGAAATTGACCAAGGAGACCCCGAAGGAGAACACCATCCCCATCGGCGGCAAGGCGACGTTCCTCGCCGAGGTCTTCTCGGGCGACAAGCCGGCTGCGGGGAGCTTCTCGTACATCTGGGAGCGCAACCCCGACGCGCTGTTCGGCGACCCGAAGAACCCGGCCTATGAAACGAAGGGCGGCTCGCAGTCGCGCAACACGGCGACGTTCAAGAAGATGGGGACCACGCCCGTCTGGGTGTCCGTCCTCAAGGAGGTCGACGGCCGGAAGATGACCGTCGGGGAATCGGAGCAGATCCCCATCCAGGCGGTCAGCCCGAAGCTCAAGCTGAGCGTCAGCAAGAAGGAGCCGCTCATCGGCGAGAAGGTCGTCCTCACCGTGCACGAGGAGCCCGCCATGAGCAACGACCTCATCACCTTCTGGTGGGAAATCAAGGGCGATGCGGCCAATGCCGGCCCCGAGCCCAACATCCCCAACCAGCGCTCCTACTCCTTCAAGCCGAAGAACACGAAGCCCGTGACGGTCACCGTCCACGCCAAGGCAAAGGAGGACGGAAGCGACCTCGGCCAGGCGGACGCCGCCGTCAACGCCAAGGGCTACACCGTCGCGATCGGCGAGCCCCGCTATCTCGGCCCCAAGCCGAAGATCTGGAAGTGCGACACCCAGCTCGGGGGCGCCTGCCCCGGCCTCGTGGACGTGGGGGACCAGCAGTTCGCCGTGCACCACGACGTCTTCATGAAGGCCACGGTCAGCCCGGCGCTATCCGGCGCGCGGTACCGATGGGCGATCGACCCGGCGGGCAGCTGCGGCATGCCCGGTGCCGGCGACGAGATCAAGATGAACTGCAGCGACACGGGGACCTTCACCGTGTCGCTCAAGGTCGCCAACGGCGACGGCGACCAGGTGGGCGAGGCCTCCCGCTCGGTGACCATCAGCGTCTCGCAGAAGGACCTGGACGGGTCGAAGAAGGCCAAGGAGGCCAGCGACAAGCTGCAGAAGGCCAAGGGGCTGGCGGCCGAGGGCAAGCTCGACGAGGCGATCGCCCTAGCCGGCGAGGCCGCGGGCCTCGACCCAAAGAACGCCGAGGCCAAGAGCCTGGCGCAGAAGTGGGGCGGCGAGAAGCAGACCGTCATGCAGCAGCTCGACAAGACGAAGAAGCTCATCACGGAAAACCGGTTTGACGAGGCGGAAAAGGAGTTCGCGCCGGCCCAGAGGCTCCACCCCAGGTACCTGCCCGTCGTCGAGACGGAGAAGCTGCTTCGGACCAAGAGGGACGAGTACAAGAAGAACGTCACCGGCAAGCTTGCCGGAGCGAAGGACAAGGCCCGCAAGGGCGACTACGACGGGGCGATCAAGGACGCCGAGGAGGCGGCCAAACTCGACCCGGCCAACAGGGAGGCGGCCGCAACGGCGCAGAAGCTCCGGCAGGAGAAGGAGACGATCCACCGGCAGATCGACAAGGCGAAGAAGCTGATGGACGAGAACAAGTTCGCCGACGCCCAGAAGGAGCTCATCGTCGCCTCGAACCTCAACGGCACCTACCCGCCGGTCCAGCAGGCGAACCAGGAGCTCGGCACGCGGTGGAACAAGTACAACGCCGAGGTTCGGGACAAGGTCTATGAGGTGCGCTCGGCCAACGAGCGGAAGGACTTCGGCAAGGCCCTCGAGATCGCGGCGGCGTGGCGGGCGTCCACCAAGCTCGATGCCTATGCCGACAGGGAGTTGAAGCAGCAGGAGGACTGGGCTCGGCAGTGGAAGGCGCAGAAGGACCGGCAGATCGGGATCCTGAAGGCGGCGGGCGAGAAGGTGAGGGCCTACGACTACGCCGGGGCGCTGAAGCTCTACGACGAGGGGTTTGCCAACGGGCAGAACCTCTACAGCGGCACGGAGCCGGAGTACAAGGAGGCCGTGGATCTCAGAAGCCAGGCCTACACGAAGAACAAGCGCCTCCAGGAGCTCATTCCCTGGGTTCGCAAGGCGGCCGAGGACAAGGAGTACCTGACCGTCGATGCACTGCAGAACACGCTCAAGACGGCCGACGAGGCCATCGCCCTGCAGCCGACGAACGAACAGCTCAAGCAATGGCGCGCGGCGATCGTGGCGCGGGCGGAGAAGACGAAGGCCGACAACGAGCGCATCGCGGCGGGGAGGAAGCTCCTCGACGCGGCGGGCAGTGCCGAGAGAAGCTACCTCACGAACGAATCCTCCATCCAGGCGCGGCAGCTCCAGTGGGGTGAGAAGCTCGAGGAGCAGCAGCAGATCTACCTCACCACGGCGATCCAGAACTACCGGGCGAGCCTCCAGTACATTCCCGACGCCAACGTGGAGAAGAAGATCAAGGAGCTGGAAGCCGCGCTCGAGGGTCGGAAGAAACACCTGGAGCAGTACCGGCTGTCTCGGACGCTCATGGCCGAGGCCGACGCGCTCTACCAGCAGGCCACGAAGGATCCCGACATCGTGTCGGCATCTCCCAAGTACGACGAGGCCGCGGCGAAGTACCGCAAGAGCCTCTCGCTCTACCGGCCCTTCAACGCGGAGAACGTCGAGAAGACAATCTATACCGTCGAGTACTACAAGCACGAGCGGTGGGTGAAGAAGCACTGGGCCGACGGCCAGGCGCTGGAAAAGGAAGCCAAGTACGTGGCGGCCCTGGCGGCCTACGACAAGGCGATCGCCTCGTTCCACCCGACGGTGCCCCAGAACGACCGGATGTGGGCGGTGGTGCACGCGCAGGATCTGCGCAACCGGATCAACGGGGCGAAGAACTGGCGCGCCGACGGCGAGGCGAAGCAGAAGGCGGGGAAAATCCCCGAGGCGATCGCGAGCTACCGCCAGAGCCTGAAGCTCCTGCCCGATCCGGCTCTCGAAGAGCACGTTCGGATGCTCGAGGGCAGACAGGCCGAGGCGGGCCAGAAGAAGGCATCGGCCGACCGGCTGTGGCAGGAGGGCACGGCGCTGTTCAACCAGGGGCAGCCCA
>CAYSDD010000019.1:9232-12772 GCA_964429555.1 uncultured Syntrophaceae bacterium | reverse complement strand
GCGAAGACGTCCTGGACCTGTGCCGCCTCTTCGGCATCGAGGACAAGCTCGACCTTCGCCCCGCGCAGGTGGCGCCGGAGGATGCGCGGGCGGCCGTCATCGTCCGGGAGATGACGAAGGGCGCCGAGGTGTTCCTCGTCGAGCAGGCCTTTGTCAACCTGCCGCGCCAGGCCGTCGAGATGTACATCGGGATGATCCGGAAGATGGCCGATTCGGGCGTTCCCTTTGTCTACTATGCCGGGTTGACGCAGTACGATCGCCTGTTCAAGAAACGGGACATCTACATCCGGGACGGCGTCGTCAGCGTCGTCTGAGTGCCGTCCGGTCTCGGGGGAGTCATGGAACTGAAATTCAGCAGGATGGATCGCGTCGTCGGGGTCTTCATCATTCTCGTCGTCGCCCTCATGGTGAGCTCGGTGGTCCTCGTCGGGCGCGGCAAGGACTGGTTCCGCCCGACGGTGACCTACTATGCGCAGTTCAAGGAGAATTACAACCTGTCCCCGGGCTCGCCCGTGAAGCTCTACAAGGCCGAGATCGGGAAGGTGAAGGACGTCACGCTCGTCGGCGACGCCGTCCGGGTCCGGCTCTCCATTTTCGAGGAGTACCACACGCGGTTCCGGCAGGACACGGTGGTGACCGTCGAGAGCCCCACCTTCGTCGGGTCCGAGTACGTGGCCGTCCGGCCCGGCAAGCCCGAAAGCGCGCTGATCCCGGAGGGCGGGACGGTCAAGTCCGAGGAGAAGAAGACCATCTCGGAGATCATGGCCGAGTACGAGGTGGAGGAGACGGCCAAGCGCCTGACGGAGACCATCCGGAACCTGGCCGACATCATCGACGAGCTGCGGGACCCCGAGGGGCCCCTGTTCAAATCCCTCGGCAGCATCGAGAGGAACCTGAAGAACATGGAGACCGTCACCGCCGACCTCAAGGAGGGCAAGGGGACGGTGGGACAGCTCCTGCGCTCCGACGAGCTGATCGGCCGGGTGAACACGTCCATGGAGCGGCTCGATCACGTCCTGGCGAACCTCGAGGGGGCCACGCCCGAGGTCACGGCGAACCTGAAGGAAAGCATGGAGAAGATCCGGGAGATCACGGCCAATCTCGAGAGGGGCAGCCGCGACATCCCCGCCGTGATCCGGACCACGAAGCGCGGCATCCAGGAGATCCGGGACGGCATCGACGAGATCAACCGCGTCGTCCAGGCCATCGAGAAGAACCCCCTCATCCGGGGGAACCTCCCCCCGAAGCCCGAGGGGAAGGAACTGGACGCGGGGCTGAGGAAGTGAGACGGCGATGAGAACGATCCGATACGGCCTGTTGACGGTTCTGGCGGTCCTGGCGGTTTCCTGCGGCGGGGGCAAGGCGGCCGTCGTTCCCGGGCACCTGAGCGCCGGCGCCGAGCAGACGGCCCGGGGGATGCCCTTTTTCGAGCGGGGCTGTTACGCCAGGGCCCTGGAGCATTTCACCCGCGCCCACGAGCTGTACACGGCCGTCGGGGACAGCCGCGGCATGGCCATGAGCGCAAACAACATCGGCGTCGTCTACCGCGCCATGGGCGAGGCCGGGGCGGCCATCCCCTTCTTCGAGGATGCCCTGCGGACGTACCGCAGTCTCGGGGATCGGGCGCAGGTGCGCCAGGCCCTCTCGAACCTGGCGGCCGCCCAGGTGGATGCGGGGGATTACGGGTCGGCAGGGAAGAACATCGACGAGGCGCTCCGGATCGATATCCGGGGCGGACCGTTCACGCCGGCGATGACGGTGAAGGGGATCCTCCTGGCCAGGCAGGGAGATCCCGGGGGGGCCGAGGCGATGTTCAGGAAGGCCCTCGATCCGATCGGCGACAAGAATCCCGCCGGGGCGGCGGCTGCGCATTACGCCCTGGGGGATCTGCTGCTGGGGGCGGCCCGATACGAGGAGGCCGTCTCCCATCTCGAAAAGGCCCTCGAGATAGACCGCCGGGCGGGCTTTTACAGGGGAATCGCCGACGATCTCGCCGCCCTGGGCCGTTGCCATGCGGGACTGCGCAACGATGCGGCGGCCGTGGCATCGTGGGAGCAGAGCGTGCGGATCTATGCCCTCCTGGGGATGGAGGAAAAGGTCCGCTCGACGATGGTCCTGCTCGAGGAGGCGGCCGGCCGATCGAACCTCGACATCGATCTCACCCGCACCCTGGCCGAGCACTGGCTCAAGGGGGAGACGGCAGAGAGCCTCTGCGATTGACACCTTTGAAAAAGCAGTTATGAGTTTTGAGTTTCGAGTTACGAGTTGAAAAGGAGGCACCAAACCTTCTCCAATTCATAACTCAAAATTCATCACTCAAAACTCGGTGTTCCATGGACGTCTTCGGCCTCGGCCAGTGTTCCCTCGACTATCTCGGGCGCATCCCCGCCTGGCCCGGACCCGACACGAAATGCGAGTTCCATGACATGGTCATCCAGGGGGGAGGGCCCGTGGCCACGGCCCTCGTGGCCCTGTCGCGCTGGGGGCTTGCCTGCCACTTCGCCGGGGTGGCGGGCGACGACCCCTTCGGCCGGCAGATCGCCCGGTTTCTGAGCGACGAGGGCGTGGATGTGTCGGGCCTCGTCGAGAGGCCGGGCCACCGCTCGCAGTTCGCCTTCATCGCCGTGGAGCCCGGGGGCCGCAGGACCATCTTCTGGCAAAGGCCGACGGGCGAGGCGCTCCGGCCCCGGGAGATCCGGATGGAGGTCCTTCGCGCCTGCCGCGTGCTGCACACCGACGGACTTTTCATCGAGGCGTCCCTCGCCGCGGCGGCGGAGGCGAAACGGGCGGGCGTCCTGGTCGCCGTCGACGCGGGAACCCTGCGGGAGGGGATGCTCGAGCTGGCCCGCGCAAGCGACTGCTTCGTCGGCTCCGAATCCTTCGCCCGGGCGCTTGTCGGCGGGGACGACCCCCTGGAGGCCTGCAGGCGGATCCTCGGGTCCGGTTGCCGGATCGCCGGCGTCACCCTGGGGGCCAGGGGCTACGCGGCGATGTTCGACGGGCGAAAGATCGTCAAGCCCGCTTGGGCCGTCGAGGCCGTGGACACGACGGGCTGCGGCGACGTCTTCCACGCCGGGCTCACCTACGGCCTCGCCCGCGGGTGGGACCCCGAGAAAAGCTTCGACCTCGCGGCCTGGGCGGCGGCGCAGGTGGCAACGAGAATGGGCGGTCGTGCGGGAATCCCCGCGAAAGCGGACCTGCGCGACAGGGGATACGACTAGGGTGAGCCCATGGAGAGGCTGCACGCGAGGTTCATCGGGGCCCTGGCCGGGGGCGCTCCGGGAGACGCCATCGGGGAGAGGGCCTCTCGATACGACGGGCGGGAGGCCCTGCTCGAGGCGATCGACGCGGCCGGGACGCCGCATTGACCGACCGGCAAAACTCCTGCGGAAGAAACGAAGGACGGGACAAGGGGGCATCACGGGCGCATGGCCGGACGGGTGATCATCATCGGGGCGGGACTGGCGGGACTGACGGCGGCCCTTGCCGCCCGGAAGGAGGGGGCGGCGGTGCTCGTCGTCGACCGGGGCCCCATCGGCC
>CAYSDD010000019.1:0-9132 GCA_964429555.1 uncultured Syntrophaceae bacterium | reverse complement strand
GCCGCCCGGAAGGAGGGGGCGGCGGTGCTCGTCGTCGACCGGGGCCCCATCGGCCTGGGGACGAACTCCGCCCTGGCCAACGGGGTGATGTCGGGTCCCTCGGATCGCTACGGCGCCGAGGACTACATCCGCGACACGCTCCGCGCCGGCAGCGGGCTCAACTGCGGAGCCCGGGTCAGGCTCATGGCCCGCGAGGCGCCGTCGGCCTTCCGGGTCCTGCGCTCCGTCGGGATCCCCATCCGGGAGCGCGGCGCCCAGCGGACGGTCGTGTCGCCCGACCCGTCGGTGATCCCCGGGGTGACCCTCATGCGGATGCTGGCGGATCACGTCCGCGGCCTCGACGGCGTCCACACCCTGCCCGGGTTCTGCGTGACGGAACTCCTCCGCCGTGACGGCAGGGCCCGCGGGATCCGGGGGTTCGACCGCAGGGGCGGGCAGCTGGAGATCGAGGCGCCGGCCGTGGTCCTGGCGACAGGCGGGGCCGGGGCCGTCTGGCGGCGGCACGACAACCAGAAGCGGATCATGGGGCAGGGCTATGCCCTGGCCGCTGAGGCCGGCCTCGCCCTTCTGGACATGGAGTTCGTGCAGTTCTATCCCCTCGTGCTGGCCGAACCGGGGCTCCCGGCCCTGATCGTCTATCCGCCCTTTGCGCGGGAGGCGAAGCTGATCGGCGCCTCCGGCGAGGACATCCTGGAAAAGCACGGCCTGGCCGACGTCAACGACGCGATCGTCAAGAAGCGCGACCGCTTCTCGGCCCTTCTCTTCGAGGAAGCGCGGGCGGGGGGCGTCTTTCTCGACCTCCGGGGGGTCCCCGCCGCAGCCTGGGACGCGCATCCCCTGGCGATCTTCCGGCGGCTCCGCTTTCCCTTCCGGGAAAGGCCCGCGGCGGTTGCTCCCGCGGTGCATTTCATGATGGGCGGCGTGCGCGCCGCCGAGACGGGCGAGACGGACCTCGCCGGGCTCTTTGCCTGCGGGGAGATCCTCTGGGGCCTGCACGGGGCCAACCGCCTGGGCGGCAACGCCCTGACGGAGTGCGTCGTCTCCGGGGCCCTCGCGGGCCGGTTCGCCGCGGAGCGGGCCCTGGCCATGTCGCCCGCGCCCTCGTGCGGACAGAAGGCGCAGCCCGCGGCCCGGGCCGAAGGCGCGGGGACGGCGGTCCAATACCGCGAGATCCTCAGGGGCCTGCGGGAGGCGGCCTGGAGCGGCGCCGGGGTCGTCCGGGCGGAAGGTTCCATGCGCGCGGCCCTCCAGGCGCTCGACACGGTCGAGGAGAGGCTCGGGCGCCTGGCCCCGCGGACCGTGGCGGAGCGGCTGGCGCACGGCGACCTGCGCGCCGGGGCCCTGACGCTCAGGGCCGTCCTGCTGGCCGGCCTGGCGAGGACGGAGAGCCGCGGGAGCTTCCTGCGGAGCGACCACCCGGGGCAGGACGACGGCCGCTGGCGCCGAAACTCCTGCCTGCAGTACGATGCGGCAGGCGGCGGCTTCGCGGTTCGTCATCTGCCCGCGGAGGACGCCTGAGCGGGGAAGCGAGGCCTGCAGGCGTGCCCGCGGCCGTGCGAGAGATCCTGTCCGTCGCGTTTCCGGCCGCCGCCAGCGGCTGACCGGGTTCGTCTTCATCGGCGCCGTCTACCTCTCCCCGGTGATCCGGAACATCGGCGGCAGGGGCGACCGGCGCTGACGACGCAAAGCCGGGAAGGAGGGTCCGATGAACCGTTTCGTCCGCACCCTGCCCGTGGTCGTTGCGGCCTCGGTGCTCGCCTGGCTGTGGTACACGGCGTGGCCGGAGCTGTTCCGGGACGGCATGCCGTCGATCGCCCGCGACGCCGAGTTCGCTCTCATGGTTCGGCTCTCGGGCTTTGTCGTCATCCTCGCCATCGCCTTCTATTTCGCCGTCCGGAATCTGACGAGGAAATGAATGAGGCACAAGCAGCAAGGGCCAAGCGGCAAGGCGCCGTGTTGCGGGGGATTCTCTCTTCACCCTGTTGCCTGATGCCTGATTCTCTCTAGGGGTCCCCGCCGTGCAGCAGGGCCTTGAGCGTCTCGAGCGTGTCCGCCTCATCGGGCGGCTTGTCCTTCCACATCACGATGCGGGGCCGGCGCAGGGTGACCCCCGACTTGCGTCGCGCCGAAGGCTCGATGCCCTCGAAGGCGATCTCGAAGACGAGCTGCGGCCTCACGGCGCGGACGGGGCCGAATCGCTCGAGGGTGTTGCGGCGGATAAAGGCGTCGATGCGCCGGATTTCCTCGTCCGTGAGCCCTTCCGCGATGCGGGCCACGGGGACGAGCTGCCCCCTGCGCCACAGGCCGAAGGTGTAGTCGGCCGTCCGGTCCTCCCGCCCCCCCGGTGCCGGCTGCGCGTACAGCAGGATCGCGTCGACGGTGCAGGGCTCGAGCTTCCACGTCCACCAGCTGCCCCGGTGCCGACCGGCCTCGTAGGGCGAATCGAGGCGCTTGAGCATGAGCCCCCGGGCCCGCATGTCCCGGCACTGCCTGCGCCTCGCCGTCAGGTCCTCCCAGCTCGTGTCGCCCAGCAGAGGCGACAGGCGAATCCGCTCCCCGGGGCCTCGGTGTGCGAGGAGCCCGGCCAGGGCGTCCCGCCGCTCCCGCAGGGGCCGCCGCCGGGCATCCGCGCCCCCCGATTCCAGCAGATCGAAGGCCATGAAGACCGCGGGGACTTCCTCGAGGAGTTTCCGGGGCGCGGAGAGGCGCTCGATCCGTTTCTGCAGCAGCCCGCCCGGGAGGGGCGCCCCGTCCTTCCACGGCAGGATCTCCCCGTCGAGGACCGTTCCATCGGGCAGGCCGCCCGCCCCCCCGGCGAGCTCCGGGAACGCCCGGTTGAGCAGCTCGCCGCCGCGGGACCACAGGAAAACCGAACCGCCGCGCTTCACGGCCTGGGCCCGGATCCCGTCCCACTGCCACTCGGCGCACCACTGCGCCCGGGGGCCGAGCGCCTCGGGCATCCCGTCGAGCGGGCAGGCGAGATGGAACGGGTAGGGGCGGCTTCGCTCCGCGTCGGCGCCGCCGGCCGCGAGGAGACGGCGGAAAAATTCCGCCGTCGGTTCCCAGGGGGCCAGGAGGCGGTGCGCGATGACATGGGCCTCGATGCCCGAGAGTTCGCCCAGCGCGCGGATCACCGTCTGCCGCGAGACGCCGGCACGGAAGCCGCCCGCGAGCATCCGGTTCCAGACGAGGCGCTGGCGCTCGTCCATCTGCCGCCAGGTCTCTTCGACCCACTCCCGGCGCCGCCCCTCGCCGGCGTCCTGCATCGGCAGGAGCCTCTCCTCCACCAGGGCCCGCAGGCCCCAGGGGCTCGAACCGCCGGCCCCCGGCACGATGAGGGCGATCGTCTCGGCCGAATCGCCGGCCGCTTTCCGGCATTCGTCGAAGAGCCACCCCGGGATGCCGGCCGCCTCGCAGGCCCACTGCCGGAGACTGGCCGCCGCGACGGCCCGCCCGGTCTTCTCGCCGAGCAGAAAGAACAGGGCCCACGCGGCATCCTCCGCCGGGGCATCCCCGAAATAGCGCTTCAGCGCCTCGGCCTTGCGCGAGGCCTTCGTCGTCTCGTCGAGTTCGAAGTACAGATCGGTGAAGTGTCGCATAAATACAGGCTAAAGGCTAAAGGCTAAAGGCAACGTCAGCCCTGGGGGTTCAGATTTCTAATCTTCCGTCGTCTCATCCGCGGCGAACCTCGCCTTCAGCGGCTTCGCGTCGATGCCCTTCTCCCGGAGCATCCGGACGACGGGATCGACCGTGCCGTGGGTGACGAAGACCTCGCCTGCGCCCGTCGCCGCGACGGCCTCCATGAGGCCCGGCCAGTCCGCGTGGTCGGAGAGCACGAACCCCCGGTCGACGCCGCGGCGCCGCGCGGCCCCGAGCAGGCGCATCCAGCCCGAGGCCAGCGCCGTGGCGCATTCGCCGAAGCGCCGTACCCAGTCCGTGCCGCGCACCGAGGGCGGCGCGAGGATGAGCGCCCGGCTGAAACCGGCCTTCTTCCCCGCCGCCTCGACCGGGGTCGTGTTCGGCAGCCCCACCCCGCTCATCCGGTAGCGGCGGTTCATCTCCTCCACGGAGGGGTGCGTGAGGATGGGCCCCTGGTCGGGGTCGAGCCCCATGAGGACCCGCTGCGCCTTGCCGAGGGCGTAGGCGAAGATCACGCTCGGGCGGCCCGCCCCCTGGTTGGAGCGCCACCAGGCGCGGATCTGCGCGAGGAGCCTCGCCGGCTCGTCCCAGCGGTACAGGGGGAGGCCGAAGGTGGACTCCGTGATGAAGCAGTGGCAGCGGAGGGGCTCGAAGGGGGTGCAGGTGGGGTCGGGCTGGAGCTTGTAGTCGCCGCTGAAGACGGTGACGTGGCCCCGGCGCTCGATCCGGACCTGGGCCGATCCCAGGATGTGCCCGGCCGGGTGCAGCGACAGGCGGACGCCGCCGAGGTCGACGGTCTCCCCGTAGGCCGCGAACCGGATCTGCGCCTCGTTTCCCAGCCGGGTCCGCAACACGTGGGCGCCCGGCCGCGCCGCCAGATACCGCCCGCAGCCGCGCGCCGCGTGATCGGCGTGCCCGTGGGTGATGACGGCGCATTCCACGGGGCCCCAGGGATCGATGTGAAAGCCGCCGTCCTCGCAGACGAGGCCCCAGGCTGTCATCCGCAGGGGAATCATGATGTCCGCAGTATGGCACAAACCCCGGGCCCCTGCAACGAAGACGGCTTCCCCGTCGGGCGCAGACGTCCGAAAATGTGCTTGACAGGCCTTGCGCGGGGGCGATATGGTTCGCCTCGTGGTCTAAGGGGGGGACCATTCTGGGGGGAATGGGGGCCGCTGATCCAGGGTCTGTCGGACGGTTCCCGCTTTTTCAGAGTGTCTGCTCCCGGCCGTCGAGAATTTTGCACAGGAGGGAACACGATGGCGCAGGGAATCGTCAAGTGGTTCAACGAGAAGAAAGGGTTCGGCTTCATTCAGCAGGACGGGGGCGGCGATCTCTTCGTCCATTATACGGCCATCAAGGCAGCCGGGTTCAGGAGCCTGCAGGAAGGGCAGCGGGTCCAGTTCGAGGTCGAGACGACGGACAGGGGCCCGAAGGCGAAGAACGTGGAAGTGATCTGAGCGCAACCAGACCCTGAGAGAGGCGGCGCCCGCCCGGCGCCGCTTTTTTTTTTGCCCGGGGGCCGTCCCGGCGGGGGATCCGGAAATTTCCGATAGAATTGGGACGCAAAGGCTGATATAGATACACCATCGGTCGCCGGATTCATCATTCCTGCTTTCCCGCTCATTCTACAAGGAGGTGAGGTCCCATGGTGTCAGCGGCTTTTTTGAAGGAGTGCAACGTGTTCGAGGGATTGAACGACGCGCAGATCGAGAAGCTCGTGTCGATCGCCAAGGAGGAGTCCTACCCGACCGGGACCCTTCTGTACAAGGAGGGGGACCCGTCGACTCACCTCTACCTGGTCCAGCAGGGGAAGGTCTTCCTGGAGATGAAAACCGACATGGGGCCCACCAGACCCCCGATGCAGGTCATCATCGACGTCGTGACCCGACGGGAGGCCTTCGGCTGGTCCGCGTTCGTGGAACCCAACCTCCACACCCTGAGCGCGCTGATCGCCGAGCCGACCAAGATCATCACCTTCGACGGCGGCAAGCTGAGAGCCATGATGGAGGAGGACTGCGGAATGGGCTACGAGGTCATGAAGGGCCTCGCGCGGCTGCTCGCCACGCGTCTCAACCACACCCGGGTGCTGCTGATCGGGGAGCGCGCCCTGGCGACGCTCACGGCGGACACGGAATACGCATGACGCGCCGTCCATGCACGGTTACGGAATCCGCAAGGCGGGGGGTTTCAACCCCGCCTTTTATTTGACCTTCACGGCGCAAGGCTCAAGAGCGATGGTCATCTTGCCCTTCGTCTCTTGCCTCGAGCCCTAAGCCCTTTGCCGTATGCCATGCTTTCATTGAACAACATCTCCAAGCAGTACGGCCCCAAGGTCCTCTTCGAGGGGCTCTCCCTGTTCGTCGGCGAGCGCGACCGGATCGCCGTCGTCGGCGCCAACGGGACGGGCAAGTCGACGCTGATGAAGATCATCGCCGGCGAGGTGGAGGCCGATTCGGGCACCCTGCACAGGTCCCGCTTCACCACCGTCGGCTACCTGCCCCAGGAGCTGATCGGTCACGGGGGCCGGACGCTCCTGGAGGAGGCCCTGAGGGCCTTCGAGGACATCCGGAAGCTGCAGCTGCGGTTCGACGAGATCTCCGCGGAGATCCGGTCGAGGACCGACGCGGGCCGGACCGGCGCGGAGCTCGAAGCCCTGCTTGCCGAGATGGGACGGATCCAGCATCGGATCGAGGACGGCGAGGGCTGGCGCATCGAGGCCCGGGCCAAGGAGATCCTCTTCGGTCTCGGCTTCCGGGAGCGGGACCTGGAGCGCCCCTCGGGCGAGTTCAGCAGCGGCTGGCAGATGCGGATCGAGCTGGCGAGGCTCCTGCTGCGCGAGCCCTCGGTGCTGCTCCTCGACGAGCCGACGAACCATCTCGACATCGAGTCCCTCGAGTGGCTCGAGGGCTACCTCGAGGCCTACGCGGGCGCGCTGCTCCTCGTCTCCCACGACCGCCGGTTCCTGGACAACCTCGTCGGGCGCACCGTCGAGATCTCCCGGGGCCGGGCGACGGAGTACGCCTGCAACTACTCGGGCTACCTCCGCGAGAAGGAAGCCCGGCGCCGCCTCCTGGAGGCGGCCTTCGAGAACCAGCAGAAGATGATCCGCGAGACGGAGCGCTTCGTCGAGCGCTTCCGCGCCAAGAGCACCAAGGCCCGGCAGGTGCAGAGCCGCCTCAAGCGGCTCGAGAAGATCGACCGGATCGAACTCGAGACGGACGAGCAGGAGATCGCCTTCCGCTTCCCGTCCCCGCCCCGCTCCGGCAGGGTCGTCCTGCGGCTCGAGGACGTGACGAAGCGCTACGGCATGACGTCCGTCTTCGAGGGGGTGTCGCTCACCGTGGAGAGGGGGGACCGCATCGCCGTGCTGGGGGTCAACGGCGCGGGGAAATCGACGCTGGCCCGTCTCCTGGCGGGGATCGAGCCCATCCAGGGCGGCCGGCGCATCGAGGGACACCAGGTCACCGTCTCCTACTACGCCCAGAACCAGGCCGACGCGCTCGACCCGTCAAGGACCGTCCTGGAGTCCATCGAGGAGGTGGCCGCCTTCGGCGCGGGGGGGAACCTGCGGACCCTGCTGGGTCATTTCCTCTTTTCCGACGACGATGTCTTCAAGCGCGTCTCCGTGCTCTCGGGCGGCGAGAAGAGCCGGCTGGCGCTGGCGCGGATGCTCCTCGTGCCGGCCAATTTCCTCATCCTCGACGAGCCGACGAACCACCTGGACGTGCGCTCCAAGGCGGTGCTCAAGGAGGCCCTGCGCGCCTTCGACGGCACCTTCGTGATCGTGTCGCACGACCGCGATTTCCTGGCGGGTCTCGTCACGAAGGTGCTCGTGGCAAAGGACGGGGATCTCGTCCTCTACCCGGGCTCCGTCGATGACTACCTGCGGATCTGGCACGAGCGGGAGGCCCGGGGCTCGAAAGCCGGCGCGGCCCCCGAGGGGGAAGGAAAGGAACGCCTGCGGCAGGAGCGCGAGCGCAAGCGCGGGGAGGCCGAGCGGAGGCAGCAGCGATACCGCCGCGTCAAGCCCCTCCGGGACGACCTGGAGGCGCTGCTCGCGGAGATCGACGTCCGGGAGAAGCGGAAGGCCGAGCTGGAGGCCCTCCTGGCCGACCCCGCGACCTACGGGGACGGCGGCCGGGTGAAGCGGCTCGGCGCCGAATACCGGGACCTTGCGCCGCAGCTCGAGGGTCTCTACCGGAGGTGGGACGATCTGCAGGGGAGGATCGATGCCATCGAAAGGGAGGGGTCGGAACCGGGGCAGGGGGGAGGATAAAAAAAGGGGAGCCCGGGGCTCCCCTTGCGTCGTCACGCGGGTCGACGGCCGCTCAGCCGCAGGATCCGGCACAGCCGCCGCAGCCGTCCGCTCTCTTCAGGTTCGATTCGATCGCATACCCCGACCCGCGGGGCGTCTCGATGAAATCGACCTTGATCGGCTTCACTTCCTCGTAGAGGGACTTTTCGATCATGAACGTCAAACCGTTTTTGGTGAACATCTCGTCGCCTTCGTTGGGCTCGTCCAGAGCCATGCCCAGTGAGGGCCCCGCTCAGCCGCCCTCGTTGAGGAAGATCCTCACCAGGGCCTTCTCGTTGCGCTCCTTGAAGAACGCAAGCATCATCTCTTCCGCTTTGGGTGTAATCTCGAACATCAAACATCCTCCGGAGAATTTCAATTATTGTAAATGTGCACACGAATTGCGCCTTGTCAAATGATATTTGCTCGGGATCGGTAACAGGCGACAGGCTTTCCCCTCTTGATTCTTACCTGTCACCGGATCGCAAAGCGGGATCCACCGGCAGGGAAACCGTCATCTTCGGGAGTCGGACCATCAAACACATCCTGCTCATCCACCCCCCCGTCGCGAAGGCCTGCGAGCCGCCGGGCGGCATCGCGCGGCTGGCCGGATGCCTCGCCGAACACGGCGTGCGCTGCACGGTCCTGGACGCCAACCTCGAGGGACAGCTGCACCTTCTGGGGGAGGCCGCCCGGGAGGCAGGCCGGAAATTTGACACCTGGACGGACCGGGCACGGCGAAGGCTGCCGGAGAACCTGGCCGGGCTGCGGGGCCCGGGGCTCTACGGCAGCGCCGACCGTTACCGGCGCTGCGTCAGCGACGTCAACCGCCTGCTCGAGTGGCGGGGCCGCGAGGCCGGGGTCTCGCTTTCGCTGGCCGATTACCAGGACCGGCGGCTCTCGCCCCTGCGGTCGGAGGACCTGCACCGGGCCGCCCGGGACCCCGGATCCAGCGTGTTCATGCCCTGGCTTGCCGGCCGGATCGAGGCCCTGGTCGAGCAGGGCGCTCCCGACGCCGTCGGCGTCTCCCTGAACTACCTGAGCCAGGCCCTGAGCGCATTCGCCCTGATCGGGTTCGTCCGCGGGCGTTTCCCCGGCATTCCCGTCGTGCTGGGCGGCGGGCTCGTCACGTCCTGGCTCAGGCGCACGGGCGGCCGAAACCCCTTCGAGGGGCTGGTCGACCACTGCGTCGCGGG
>CAYSDD010000018.1:0-12960 GCA_964429555.1 uncultured Syntrophaceae bacterium | reverse complement strand
TGGTGCGGATCGAGGTGGAGGTGAAAACCCTCGCCGAGGTCCGGCAGGCCCTGGCGGCGGGCGCGGACGTGATCATGCTCGACAACATGCCCGTCGACGCCATGCGGAAAGCCGTCGCGCTCATCGGCGGCAGGGCGCTCGTCGAGGCCTCGGGGAACGTGACCCTCGACAACGTCGGGGCCATCGCCTCCACGGGGGTCGACTGCATCTCCTCCGGGGCGCTGACCCACTCGGCGCGGGCCGCGGACATCTCCCTGAAGGTCAGGAGAAAGCCCTGAGCGATGGACTTCAACGTCGAAGAACTCAGGCGATTTTTTTTGACGAAGATCATCGGCCGGCGGATCGAGTTTCACGAGGAAGTCGCCTCGACGAACACCGAGGCCATGCGCCTGGCCCTGGGGGGCGCGCCCGAGGGGACCGTCGTCCTGGCCGACGCGCAGTCCGCGGGCCGGGGGCGGCTGGACCGGACGTGGGAATCGCCGCCGTCGAGGAACCTCTACCTCTCCGTCGTCCTGCGGCCCGACATCCCCGCCGCCCGGGCGTCGCTCATCCCCCTGACGGCCGGCGTGGCCGCGGCCGACGCGCTCTTGCAGTACTGCCCGGGCCGCGTGAGGCTCAAGTGGCCCAACGATGTCCTCGTCGGCGGGAAAAAGATCTGCGGCATCCTGACGGAGATGCGCACGAGAGGCGACCGCGTTCATTTCCTCGTCGTCGGGATGGGCGTGAACCTCAACATGCAAAAGCTCGATTTCCCGCGGGAACTCCGCGAGACGGCCACGTCCCTGCGGATCGAGACGGGCGGGGATGTCGACCGCCTCGATTTCGCCGTCCGCCTGTTCGAGAGCCTCGAGCGCTGGTACCGCGTCTTCCTCGGCGGCGGCGAGGCGGCCATCCGCGAGCGGTGGCTGCAGGGCGCCGACCTCGTCGGCAAACGGGTGGAGGTCGTGCTCGGCGCGACGACCGAGCGGGGGACGGTCGTGGGGCTCGACCCCACCGGGGCCCTCCTGCTGGAAGGGGAGACCGGCGTGCGGCAGGTGCTCGCCGGTGATATCTATATCGAGAGGTTCTGACCATGCTTCTGGCCATCGACGTGGGAAACAGCAACACCGTCCTGGGGCTCTACGACGGGGAGAAACTCCTCTACGACTGGCGTATCCGCACCGTCGCCAACCACACGGTGGACGAGTACGGCATGCTCATCGTGAACCTCTACAAGACCGTCAAGTCGGGCGCCACGCCCGTGCACCTGACGGGCATCATCATTTCCTGCGTCGTGCCGCCCATGCTCAACATCCTCGAGCCCCTGTGCCAGAAGTACTTCCACCTCAAGCCCCTCATCGTGGAGCCCGGCATCAAGACGGGCATGCCCATCTTCTACGACAACCCGAAGGAGGTCGGCGCCGACCGGATCGTCAACGCCGTGGCGGCCTACGAGAAGCACAAGTCGGAGCTGATCGTCGTGGACTTCGGCACCGCCACGACCTTCGACTACGTCTCGAAGAAGGGCGAATACATGGGCGGCTGCATCGCCCCGGGCATCGCCATCTCGAGCGACGCGCTCTTCGAGAAGGCCTCCAAGCTGCCCCGCGTGGAGCTCAAGCGGCCCCGGACGATCATCGCGAAGGACACGATCAGCAGCATGCAGGCCGGGATCATGTTCGGCTACGCGGGCCTCGTCGACGGCATCGTCGAGCGGATGAAGGCCGAGGCCCGCTCGAACCCGAAAGTCGTCGCCACGGGCGGGCTGGCCAAGATCATCGCCCCGGAGACGAGGAACATCGATGTCGTCGACGAGTTCCTCACCCTCGACGGGCTCCGCATCATCTTCGAGAGGAACCGGTAGACCCGCCGCCGTCCCGGCGGTCGGTCCAGGTGGACGTCCCATGGCCTTCGAGCACCTGACGAAAAAGGAACTCCTTCGAAAAATGGAATCCCTCCGCCTGGAGGTGATGGAATACGAGAAGGCGGAGAGCGAAAAGCTCTACGAGGCCAAGCTCTACCGCTCGCTCGCCGTCACCGCCGAGGCGGGCGTCTACATCATCAAGGACGGGAGGTTCCGCTTCGTCAACCAGTTCACGGCATCGCGGCTGGGCTGCAAGCCTGCGGAGCTCATCGGGCAGAGGGCCTCCGACTTCATCCACCCCGAGGACCGCGACGCGGTTGCGACGAAGGCGCGGGACATGCTCCGGGGCAGGCGCACGCAGCCCTACGAGTTCCGGACGATCGGGAAGGACGGCCGCGTGCACTGGATCCTGGAGTCGGTCACCCCGATCGATTTCGGCGCGGGCCGCGCCGTGCTGGGCCAGTCGATGGACATCACGGGGCAGGTGGAGGCCCGTGAACGGCTCTCCCGTCTCGAGGCCCTCGAGGCCTCGCTCATCGAGTCCATCCCCCACGCCCTCATCGGGCTCAAAAACCGCCGGATCGTCTTCGCCAACGAGGGCGTCGAGAAGGTCTTCGGGTGGAAGCGCGAGGAGGTCATCGGCAAGAGCAGCCGGATCTTCTTCCGCTCCTGGAAAGAGTGGGCCGAATGGGCGGACGACCTCTACCGCGCCCTGGAGACGCAGAAGACCTTCACCGCCGAGGTCGTCCGGAAACACCGGGACGGCACGCCGATCATCTGCCGCCTCACGGCGTCGCGGATCGGGGATGCGCTCGTCGACAAGCAGGTCGTCATCACCTACGAGGACATCACGGACCAGAAGGCGGCCGAGAAGGTCTACGAGACCATGGCCGAGAGCTCCCAGGTCGGGGTGTACGTGGTGCAGGACGGCGCCTTCGCCTACATCAATGCCATCGGGGCCGGCTACGCGGGATACCGCCCGGATGAGCTGATCGGCACGAGTTCGATGCGACTCATCCACCCCGAGGACCGCGAACAGGTGGCCCGCCGGGCGCGCTCCATGCTCCGGGGGCGGGGGAAGAACCCCCAGGTCTTCCGGATCGTGACGAAGGACGGCCGGGTGCGCTGGATCATGGAAACGGTGACCCCGATCCGGTTCCGGGGCAAGAGGGGCATCCTCGGCAGCTCCATGGACATCACGGAGCAGAAGGAGGCGCAGAGCAAGCTGCAGGAGCTCGAGGCCCTCGAGGCCTCGATCCTCGAGGCGATCCCCCACGCCGTGATCGGGGTGCGCAACCAGAAGGTCTTCTTCGCCAACGACGGCGTGGAAAAGGTGTTCGGCTGGAAGCCCTCGGAGCTGATCGGGCGGGAACCCCGCCTCCTGTACCGCTCGGAGGCGGAGTTCGAGGTCATCACCAGGCTGCTGCACTCGACGCTGGAGAGGCGGCGCACCTTCGCCGTCGAGTATCCGTGCCTCCGGAAAGACGGGGTCGAGATCCAGTGCATGATCAGCGCGGCGCGCATCGGCGAGAGGCTCGAGCACGAGAGCGTCGTGGTGACCTTCGAGAACATCACCTACCGGAAGCAGTTCGAGAGCGAGCTCGAGCGCTCCAGGGTCCGGCTGCGCGATCTGTCCATGCACCTGCAGACCGCCCAGGAGAAGGAGAGAACGCGGATCGCGCGGGAGCTCCACGACGAGCTGGGCCAGCTCCTGACTGCCCTCAACACGGGCGTCATCCTGCTGAGGAAGAAGATCCCGCCGGAGCAGGAGCACCTGCACGAGCGGACGAAGTCGATGAAGGAGCTCATCGACCTGACCATGCAGACCGTCAAGCGGATCTACATGGACCTCCGGCCCGGCCTGCTCGATCACCTGGGGCTGCCCGTGGCGATCGACTGGCAGTGCCGGGAGTTCCAGAAGCGCACGGGCATCCGGTGCTCCGTCGCCGTGGAGCCCGAGGAGATGGAGCCCAACAAGGATGCCTCCATCACCGTCTTCCGGATCCTCCAGGAGGCCCTCACGAACGTGGCGAAGCACTCGAAGGCGACCCGGGTGCAGGTGACCCTGAGGGGGCTGGAGGACGAGCTGGAGCTCGTCGTGGCGGACAATGGAAGGGGGATTCTCGAAGAGGAGCTCAAGAAGCCGAAATCCTTCGGGCTGCTCGGCATTCGGGAACGCGTCGAGTTCCGGGGGGGCGAGGTGAAGGTCTCGGGCAGGAAGGGCAAGGGCACGACGGTGACGGTCCGGCTGCCCGACTGGAGAGGAGGCAGGGCATGATCCGGATTCTCATCGCCGATGACCACCCCATCGTGAGGCAGGGGTTCAAGCAGGTCCTGTCGGACACGGCGGACCTCCTGGTGGCCGACGAGGCGGGAAACGGCCAGGAGGTCCTCGGCCTGGTGTCGAAGAAGGACTACGACGTCATTCTGCTGGACATCTCCATGCCCGGCAAGAACGGGCTCGAGGTGCTCAAGGAGCTGCGGCTGACGAACCCGAAGATCCCGGTGCTCATCCTGAGCATCTACCCCGAGGAGCAGTACGCGATCCGGGCCCTCAAAGCGGGGGCCGCGGGCTATCTCACGAAGGCCAGCGCGCCCGACGAGCTGATCGCGGCCATCCGGAAGGTGTCGCGCGGCGGGAAGTACATCAGCTCCTCGCTGGCGGAGAAGCTCGCCTACGAACTCGACGGGGAGGCCGAGAAGGCGCCCCACGAGACCCTCTCCGACCGGGAGTACCAGATCCTGCTCATGATCGCCTCCGGCAAGACCGTCTCGAACATCGCCGAGGAGATGTGCCTCAGCGTCAAGACGGTGAGCACCTACCGCTCGCGGATCCTGGAAAAGATGAAGCTCAAGAACAACGCGGAGCTCACGACGTACGCCATCCGCAACAAACTGGTGGAGTGAGGCCGATGAACGGATGCGCACGCATCCGACCGGAGAAGGTAAGAAGGTGAGAGGGTAAGAACGTTGGATGAGTCGGAAACCGAATGCATGCCCCCGGTTTCTCCAACCTTCTTACCTTCAAACCCTCTTGCTCTCTGCATAAAATGGTGCCTTGCACCTGGATCTTTCTGATCAGCCTTGAAGAAAAGAGCCTTCTGCGATGAGGGTCGTCATAAAAAAAGAACTGTGCATCGGCTGCGAGATCTGCGTGAACACCTGCCCGGAGGTGTTCCTGGAGTGGGGCCTGCACATGCGGGCGGTCTTCGAGGTCAGGGAGCCGGATCGGTACGGGGCCCTCGTTCGGCAGGCCGTCGAGGACTGCCCGGCCCGCGCCATCTCCTTGCGCGAAAACGGCGCGAGCGCCGACGGCCCCGGGGGATGAGCGAGCACGCCCGATGCCGGCACCCGCGACCCAGGAGATTCTCGTCATCATGGCCCGCTGTCCGGAGGCGGGCGCCGTCAAGCGGCGCCTCGCCGCAGATCTCGGGGCCGCCCGGACCCTTCTCGTCTACCGGGCCTTCCTCGAGGATCTCGAGGGCAAGTTCGGCTCGCGGCAACGCCCCCGGGTGTGGTATTACACGCCGCCGGCCAGCCCCTTCGAGGTCCTGTTCGGGGGAAAGGCCGACTGCCGGGAGCAGTCCGGGGGGAGCCTGCAGGAAAGGCTCCGGGGCGTCTTCGACGCGCTGTTCGGGGAAGGGTACCGGCGTGTTGCCGCGATGGGCGCCGACTGCCCCCACCTGTCGGCAGAGCAGGTGGACGCCGCGTTCGAGGGGCTCGGGCGGCACGACGTCGTCCTCGTGCCCTCCGACGACGGGGGCTACAACCTCATCGGGCTCCGCTGCCCCGCGGACCTGTTCACCGGGGTTGCGCTGGGAACCGATGCGGCCCTCCGCGAGACCGTCGACCGCGCCCGCTCCCTCGGGCTGTCCTGCCTCTGCCTGCCGCCGTCCTTCGACGTCGACACGATCGGCGACCTGAGACGTCTGCAGGAGTTCCTGTCGAAAACGGACGACCCGCTGCCCCGCACACGCGAGGCCCTCGCACGGATCTTCGGAACCCGGCGGCAGGGAAGAAGCGGGGCGCGCGGGCTCAAGCGGGAGAGCCCCCGATCCAGTCCGCCAGGTCCGAAAGGGCGCGATCGGCGTATGCCGCCCCGCGAAGGCGCTTCCTGATTTTCCCGGCCAGGGGCTCGAAGAGCCCGAAATTCACGTTCATCGGCTCAAAGCGTTTCCCGTCGGCGCGGCTGACGTGCCCCAGCAGCGCGCCCAGGGCGGTCGTCCGCGGGGGGATGGAGAAAGGGGTGCCGGTGCGGATCCAGTGCAGGAACAGCCCGGCGAGAAGCCCCGTGGCCGCCGACTCGACGTACCCCTCGACGCCGGTGATCTGCCCGGCGAAGAACAGGTCGGGGTCGGCCCGCAGCTGCAGGGTGTCGGTCAGCAGCGAGGGCGAGTTGATGTAGGTGTTGCGGTGGATGCTCCCGAAGCGGAGGAACTCGGCGTTTTCGAGCCCCGGGATCATCCGGAAGATCCGCTGCTGTTCGGGCCAGGCGAGCTTGGTCTGGAACCCCACCAGGTTGAACAGGGTCCCCTCGCGGTTTTCCTGCCGCAGCTGGATCACCGCGTAGGGCTCCCTGCCCGTGCGGGGGTCGACGAGACCCACGGGCTTCATCGGCCCGAACCGCAGGGTGTCTTCCCCGCGGCGCGCCAGGATCTCGACGGGCAGGCAGCCCTCGAAGTACTTCTCGTCCTCGAAGGGCCGCGCCGCGATTTCCCGTCCCTCGAGGACGGCCTGCCGGAAGTCCCGGTACTGCCGCTCGTCGAGGGGGCAGTTGAGGTAATCCCCCTCGCCCTCGCCGTACCGGGAGGCCCTGAAGACCTTCGTGCGGTCGATGGAATCGGCGTCCACGATGGGGGCGATGGCGTCATAGAAATACAGGGCTTCCTGGCCGACCAACCGCGCGATGGCAGAGGCGAGGGAATCCGAGGTCAGGGGGCCCGTGGCGACGATCACGTGCGCCCCCGAGGGGATTTCCGTGCACTCCTCGTGAACCAGACGGATGCCCTTCTGCGGCAGCAGGGCCGCCTCGATGCGCTCCGCAAACAGGGCCCGGTCGACGGCCAGGGCCTTGCCCGCGGGCACCGACGTGGCGTCGGCCGCGGCGATGACGAGGGAGTCGAGCCTGCGCATCTCCTCCTTGAGAAGGCCCGGGGCGCTCGCGGGGTCGTTGGACCGCAGGGAGTTGCTGCAGACCAGCTCGGCCAGGTGCGGGGAGCGGTGGGCGGGAGAGAGCTTGCCGGGCTTCATGTCGACGAGCGTGACCTCG
Source organism: uncultured Syntrophaceae bacterium (assembly GCA_964429555.1). GTDB lineage: Bacteria > Desulfobacterota > Syntrophia > Syntrophales > UBA2192 > UBA2192. Next base: position 5,848 of record CAYSDD010000018.1, on the reverse strand, counting down.
TGGCCGCGCTTCGTCAGCTGCCAGGCCGCCTCGCAGCCGGCCAGCCCGCCGCCGATGATGATGATCGGTTTGATCTTCATAGGAGAAGTCAGGAAGCCGGGAAGTTGAGAAGCTCGGAACAGCCTCGAGATGAGTTCGGTCGGCCCGTTCTCAACTTCTCATCTTCTCAACTTCGAGTTCAGGCGAGCGGTTCCCTGAACCCGCAGCCTTCCTTCGGGCAGGCCTTCACGCGGCCCGTCTTGCGGTTGTACTTCTCGACGAGGAACTTCGACCCGCACTGGGGGCACGCCTCGGCGATCGGGCGGTCCCAGGTGGCGTACTTGCACTCGGGGTAGCGGGTGCAGCCGTAGAAGGACTTGCCCTTCTTGGTCCGCTTCTCCGCGAGCGTTCCCGTGCAGCCTTCCTCGGGGCAGGGCACCCCGGTGGAGAAGGGCATCGTGTTCTTGCATTCCGGATAGCCCGAGCAGCCGAGGAACTTCCCGAAGCGCCCCTCCTTGAGAACCATGGGCTTGCCGCACTTCTCGCAGGCGATATCGGTCGGCCTGGCCTCGGCCTGGCCGTTGGCGCCGTTGCCGTTGAGGTTCTTCGTGTTCCTGCAGTCGGGGTACTTGGAGCAGGCCAGGAATCGGCCGTTGCGTCCCCACCGGATGACCATGGGGGCCCCGCACTTGTCGCAGACCTCGTCGGTGGGCTCGCCCTCCTTCTTGACGTTGCGCATCTTCCGGGCCGCGTTCTTCAGGTCCTTTTCGAAGGGCCCGTAGAATTCCTTCAGCGTGTCGATCCGGTTCCGCTTGCCCTCCTCGATCCGGTCGAGCTGGTCCTCCATGGCGGCGGTGAACTCCACGTCCACGATCCGGGGGAAGTTCTTGACGAGCAGCTCGTTGACGAGGATCCCGAGGTCCGTGGGGTGGATGCGCCCCTGTTCGAGCCTCACGTAGTTGCGCTCCTGGATGGTGCTGAGGATCGCCGCGTAGGTGCTGGGCCGGCCGATCCCCTTTTCCTCGAGCTCGCGCACCAGCATGGCCTCGGTGAACCGGGGCGGCGGCTGCGTGAAGTGCTGCTCGGGCTTGAGCTCCAGGAGCTTCAGGACTTCCGCTTCGCTGAGCTTCGGGAGGGCCTTGCCGTTGCCGTTCTCGTCGTCCGTGTCCTTGCCCTCCGTGTAGAGGATCGTGAAGCCCGCGAATTTCAGCACCGAGCCGCGGACCTGGAAGAGGCAGTCGGCCGCCGCGATGTCCACGGTCGTCTGGTCGTAGACGGCGGGGTTCATCTGGCTTGCCACGAAGCGGTTCCAGATGAGCTGGTAGAGGCGGAACTCGTCGTTCGAGAGGAAGGGCTTGACCTCGGCGGGACGCCAGGCGAGCGACGTGGGCCGGATGGCCTCGTGGGCGTCCTGGGCCCTCTCCGAGGCGGCGTAGACCCTGGCCTTGGCCGGCAGGAAATCCTTGCCGTACACCTCCTGGATGAAGGCGCGCGCCTCGGCGACGGCCTCGCCGGCGACACGGACCGAGTCGGTCCGCATGTAGGTGATGAGGCCCACGGGGCCTTCCTTGCCGAGCTCGATGCCCTCGTAGAGCTTCTGGGCCACCATCATGGTCTTCTTGGGCGAGAAGCGCAGCCAGCGCGAGGCCTCCTGCTGGAGCTTGCTCGTCGTGAAGGGCGGCAGCGGGTTTCGCTTCGTCTCCTTGCTCTCGACGGCGCTCACCGTGAAGGCCGATGTCTTGAGCCTCTCGACGAGTTCCCGGGCCTGGGCTTCATCTGAAACCTTGGCCTTCTTCCCCGCGATCTTGACGAGCCTGGCCTCGAAGGGCGGCGGGTTGGCCCCCTCGAGGGCCGCCGTGATCGTCCAGTACTCCTCGGGCGTGAAGTTGCGGATCTCCTCCTCGCGCTCGCAGACGATCCGCACGGCGACGGACTGGACGCGGCCGGCCGAGAGCCCCCGCTTGACCTTGTCCCAGAGGATCGGGCTGATCTGGTAGCCCACGAGCCGATCGAGGATGCGCCGGGTCTGCTGGGCCTCGTAGCGGTTTCGGTCCAGGGGCAGGGGGTTCTGGATGGCCGCCAGCATCGTGTTCTTCGTCAGGTCGTTGAACAGCACCCGGTAGACCGGCTTTCCCTTCGCGCCGATCTCCTCGGCGATGTGCCAGGCGATGGCCTCGCCCTCGCGGTCGGGGTCCGGGGCGAGGTAGATCGAGTCGGCCGACCTGGCGGCCTTCTTGAGCTCGGCGATGACCTTCTTCTTCGCCTCGAGGACCTGGTAGGTGGGGCTGAAATCGTGCTCGATGTCGATCCCGAGCGTGTTGCCGGGCAGGTCCTTCACGTGGCCCACGGAGGCCCGGACATCGAACTCCGAGCCGAGGTATTTCTTGATGGTCTTCACCTTCGTGGGCGACTCGACGATGATCAGTGCGTTCGGCATCCAGTCTCCTTCAGCTTGAAGCGCTTCCCCGGCAGCTGCAGGATGTAGCCCTTGAGCTCCAGGGCCAACAGAAGCGAAAGGGCCTCGGCCGCGGCCAGGCCCGTGCGGTTGATGAGGGTATCGGCATCCTGCGGCGTTTCTGTCATGAACCCGAGCAGCCGCGACTCTTCTTCCGTCAGGGGCTCGCGCCCCGGTTCGTTCGTCCTCGTCCCGCCCCGGCGGGGGGAGGGCTGTGTCGCCGCCTGCGGCACAGGGGCGGGCGGCCGCCCGAGCTGCGGGAGGATCTCCTCGAGGATGTCCTCCACGCCCTCCACGAGCTTGGCCCCCTGCCGCAGCAGCCCGTTGGTTCCCCGGGAGCCGGGCAGGTCGATGGCGCCCGGGACGGCGAAGACCTCGCGCCCCTGGTCCAGGGCGCACCGGGCGGTGATGAGCGATCCGCTCTTCTCGCCGGCCTCGACGATGAGCACCCCGAGCGAAAGGCCGCTGATGATGCGGTTGCGGGCCGGGAAGTGCGGCCGGTCGGGCTCGGTGCCGAAGGGGTACTCCGTCACGACGGCGCCGGCTGCGGCGATCTGGCCGTATAGCTTCCGGTTCTCCGGCGGGTAGATCACGTCGATGCCGCAGCCCATCACGGCGATCGTCCGACCTCGTCCCGCGAGGGCCCCGCGATGCGCGCAGGTGTCGATCCCGCGGGCCAGGCCGCTGACGACGGTTGCCCCGCGCTGCGCCAGCTCCCGGCAGAGCCTCTCCGTGACGTAACGGCCGTAGGGGCTCGCGTTTCGAGACCCGACGACGGCGACGGGGACGTCCGCCCCCTCCAGGCTTCCTCTTATATAGAGAAGCGGGGGAGGGTCGTAGATCCTCCGCAGCCTCTCCGGGTAAGCGGGGTCCCGGCTGGTGAGGATCGAGACGCCCTCGCTTTCTGCCCTGTCGATCTCGGCGCGGGCCCGCTCCCAGTCCCGAAAGTCCTTGATGTTGCGGGCCGTCCTGTGGTTTAATCCCGCCGTTTGTTCCAGGTCGGCCAGGGGGGCTTCGAATACACGGCGAGGCGTCCCGTAGACCTCCAGGAGGTTGCGGAACGCGACGCTGCCGACCCCCTCGACGGACTTGAGCGCAACCCAGGCTGTCAGATCGTCCCTGATCGTCACGGAACGTGTGACCTCGACTTTATACAAGGCAGACCTTCTATACTCGAGCGGCCTGCCTGTCAAGCATTTTCGAGCGCCCCGGGTGCGGCCCACAGGTCGGGCGGGGGGCGGGAGCCTTCGATGACGACTCTTCCGAGAACCATCGCCGCCGTGCTTCTCGGGGTCCTGATGACGCTGTCCCCGTGGGCAGCGGGGATCCCGCAGGCCGCAGTCGTCCTTTCGGCCCGCGAGATCGACCTCGGGGATGTGGGCCCCGGCGAGACGGCCCGCGCCCAGTTGCAGATCAGCAGTACGGCTGGGGACAGGATCCGCTGGACCCTCTCGGCACCGGATGACTGGGAGTCCTCCCGGAACGGACTCGAAGGGGATACGGGCGGCCTGCCGTCGAAGGTCGACATCACGCTGACCTCCCTCGAGGATGGGACGGGAGCGGGCTATCACAGGGTGGAGATCCGGCTCAACTCGCGCAGGGACACCCTGGTGCTCAGGCGAATGCTTGCCGAAGGACCCTGTCGGCAGGCGCTGCGGATCGAATCCGACAGCGGGGGACGCACCGTGTTTCTCAGATTCAACCTCGCCGAGACGAAGGCAAGGCCCGCCCTCGAGGTGGAGCCCCGGGGCATCGATCTCGGGGAGATTGATCCCGTGAGAGAGATCACGCGCAAGATCCGAATATCGAACACGGGCGCCGGCGTTCTGCGCTGGCAGGCGTCCTCCGGCGGGGCCGGGGTCCCGCCCGCAGCGGCCCGGACGAGATACGTTTCGCTCCACAACGAATCCCTGTCCGCCGGCGCGCCCTACGCGCCGCCGGCATCCCTGAAGGACGCCGTGCAGCTGAAAGGGCCCTGGGCGGCCGAAAAAGGCTATCCGAAGGCCACGGGCCCCGGTTGCACCCTGCGGGTCGACTTCCAGGGATCGGGGGCCGTCCTTACCGGAAGGAGCGTGTCGGAAGCGGCCGTGCTGAGGGCCTCGGTCGGGGATCTGCCCCCCCGGGAGGTGATCCTCGAGGAGATCGAGGGCGGACGTTTCGAGGCAACCATAGCCCAGGGCCTCCCCGATGGGCCTCACAGTTTCCAGCTGCAGGTTACGGGGGAACCCGTCACCCTCGAGGGCGTCACGGCGATGGACTCCCGGGCGACGACCCCGCCCGCGGGCTGGATTCGCCTCACGCCGCTGTCGGGCACGACCACGCGGGAGACCGACTTTGTGTCGGTCCGGATGAGCCTCGCCGATTTGAAGCCCGGCGTCTACACGGACCAGGTCACGATTGCATCCAACGGCGGGACCGTCCGGATTCCCGTTTCGTTCATCGTCACAGGCGAGGCGGTGCCGAAGCACCTGGCGGTCTGGCGCTACGCCCGGGGGGAGGACCTCCTCTTCACGGCCCGCCCCGAGAAGGAAGACCCCCGGTACATCGGCGCATACCGGCGCGAGGGCCTCGCCTTCCGCCTCTACGGTCCGGGCACGGCAGGGACCGTCGAGCTGCACCGGTGGTACAACCCCTCGATCGGCGATCATTACTATTCCCCGGAGCGAAGCGGGGGCCGCAAGAACCTCAAGGGCTACGTCTACGGCGGGGCGATCGGCAATATCGCCACGATCCGCCTTCCCGGCACGACGGAGCTCTACCGGTGGTATCACCCGGGGACGGGACGGCACTTTTTCACGACCGACCCGGCGGGCGAGGGGGCAGGCGGCAAGGGCTACCGGTTCGAGGGTACCGTGGGTTTCGTCCTGCGCTGACGGGATAAAAAAAGTTGAAATCCAGCTTGACAAAATCGGGCAAAGCGTTTATTAATCTCGCTTCGCGACGGGAACATCACGTGCGCCTGTAGCTCAGCTGGATAGAGCAACGGACTTCTAATCCGTAGGTCCCGGGTTCGAATCCCTGCAGGCGCGCCAGATCAGATGGTGGGTGTAGCTCAAGTGGTTAGAGTGTCGGGTTGTGGCCCCGAAGGTTGAGGGTTCGAGTCCCTCCACTCACCCCAGCAATAGAACGGGCAAAACAAGCGCCCGTAGCTCAGATGGATAGAGTCGCAGACTTCGAATCTGTTGGTCGCACGTTCGAGTCGTGCCGGGCGCACCATAAATAGACAGTCGAATATCTTGGGCCGCTAGCTCAGTTGGTAGAGCAGCTGACTCTTAATCAGCGGGTCGCAGGTTCGATCCCTGTGCGGCCCACCAGGACAAGAGAGCCGTCTCGCATGATTGCGGGGCGGCTTTTTTGTTGCGCGAAACCCTCTTTCTCAAAACCCCTTTACCGATGCCTGAAAAGCGATTACCA
>CAYSDD010000017.1:0-13214 GCA_964429555.1 uncultured Syntrophaceae bacterium | reverse complement strand
GCGCACATCGCCGCGCTGGAGAAGTCGTCGGCCGGGGGTCGGCCCCCGACCGTCGTGTCCGGCAGTGTCGACGGGACGTGGGAAGTCAGTTTCAACAACTACCGCGGCAAGATGGAGCTTCAGCGAGGCTCGAGCGGATGGAGCGGGCGGCTGTGGCTCGATGCGCATCAAAAGTGGGAGCAGCTGACGAATATCTCCTACGATCCGGCAGCGGGGAGGGTGGAGTTCACGAGGCCCATCTCCGGGGCGACGCAGCGCTACTCCGGTGTCCTTTCCGCGGACAAGCTGGAGGGGACCTTCACGCAGCAGAACGCATCCGGGAAGTATACCTGGTGGGCGAAGAGGACCGCGACCGGGCCCGTCGTGTCCTCGGGCGGCGGTTCGGCGGCAAGCCCGCCGGCGGTGTCGTCCGGTTACTATCATGTCGATCTGACCCCCTACGGGGGGAAGAAGGGCACGCCGCGCAAGGTCAAGGGCATCGAGGTGGACGACGGCTCGTGGGTCCGTCTCAAGGCGACGCACGAGAAAAGGCTGCGGCTCGACATCCCTCTGCCCGAGCGGGTGGCGGCCAGCGCCGTGGCGGTGGTGAGCAACCTGGACAACGCGCACAACGTGCCCGACAAGATGACCACGACCGTTCTGACCGTTCACACGACCTCGGGCGATCGGACTTTCGAGATCAAGGCCGGCGTGCACTCCTCGGAATGGAACCGGGGCGAGACGGGCGGCGCCACCCACGCCTGGCCGAAAGAGACCAACATCGGGGGGCCGCGCTGGATGGCCGTGTTCAGCCTGCCTGCGGGCAGCGTGGTCACGGGGCTTCGCTTCGATCACCGGGACACCGACAAGAAATACTACCACGGCGATGCCGCCCCGGGCTTCTGCCTGCGGGGGATCACCCTGGTCCGCTCGGGAGACGCTGCGGCGGTGACGACGGAACGCGCGACAGCGGCCGTCCAGGGTACGGTCATCAACATCGTCGGGCGCTGGAAGACGGAGACCATCGAAGGCGGGAAGGTCGATGATGTGAGCTACACCGTCTTCAACCGCGACGGCTCCTACACGATGGACGTGAGCCCCGATACGCTGGCCGGCACCGCCGTCTGCACCATCCGGGGTAACTACACCCTCTCGGGGCAGACCCTCACGCTGAGGCCTACCGGCAGTCAGTGCAAGTTCAAGGACGGGACGACGCGGAGCGAGCCCGTCGACAAGTATGACACGGTCTCGGGACGGGTGAGCGGCAACGACCGCTCCTTCACCTACCTGCCCGGCGGAAGCGTCTCGGTTCGATACACGAGGCAGTAGCCAGAAGAAGGAGGAGGGGACGGCGACCGGACATCGCCGCCATTCCGGATCAACAACCCATCTCACCCTTGCCGTTTGGGGGCAGTCATGCTCAGGAGACTTCTTGCCGTCATCGTACTGTTCAGTTGGACCGTCATCCCCGGGGTGTTGCATGCCGACGGCACTGAGGCATTTGGCTTCACTCAGGCGTATCGCCATCCGGATCGGCCCTCCGAGCCCGGATTGTTCCTCGCCCAGGCAGGCTCCGCAGGCCCCCGGGAGAAAGAGGATCCGATGCAGACGATCCGCGGCATCGGCCGGTTCGTTCCCGGCGACCCCCGGCTTCGCGTTGCACAGCTGCTTCTGGACGTGAAGAACGGCAAGACGGGAGAGTACTTTTACCGGGAACTCGGGAAGATCGGGAAGAACGACCCCGGGGTCAACATGGCACTGGTCAACTCGGTGAAGACCGCGATTGGCGAGATCGGGGGCGACGCGCTGCTGGAGCAGTTCCTCGGGCGGCGATTCGAGGGCCGGCAGGGCACTCCCGTCGAAACGCTGATCCTGTCCTACCGGAGGGACTTGACGAAGAAAGCGATCCTCGAGGTCATCCGGGATCCGAAGATTCGATCCCTTGCCGCCAAGACGCGCAGCCGCGTGTTCCTCGCATTCGTGGGCAAATGGGCGACCCAGAGCCCGATGGACTTCACCTTCTCGGGGGACATCGATTTCAGCTTTGTCGGGGGTAACGCGGAGCTGATCCTTGCGATGCGGGACCTCTTCGATGCGATCATTGTCAGGGAAACGGACGGTCTCACGATGAAGCAGCTCGACTCCTTCGCCACGGCGCACGGCTTTGCCACCTCCGACGTGTACGTGGGGGAGGCGGGCCGCAAGTATGGCGACGACGAAATCGTGAAGGGGAAAGTTTCCCGAATCGATTTCGAGCAGGGCGGCTTCGTCCTGGATGCCGCCGAAGGAGCCGAGGCCATTCTTCAATCCATTCTCGAGGAGGCCATTCTCGAGGCGGGAAAGCGCGGGGGCCTTCTCGACAAGAGCGTCGACATCTTCCTGGAAAAGCTGGATGCGCGCGCAAACGTCATGACGGAGCCCATGATCTCCCTGGAGATGATCCGTCACCTCGAACACGACATCATTCTCCACGGCGAGAGCTTCCCCGCCCTCGACACGATCGTGAAGGGGTGCAAGTACCTGTACCGCAGCAACCTCTATTTCAAGACCCACATGGGCGTCGACCCCGCGAATCGTCCCCTTGCCGACTTCGCAACGCGGATCACGCAGATGGCGAAAACGGCCTCACCGGGGGACATGGCCGAGTGCGTGGCCCGTTACTTCCAGGAAGTCGGGATGATCTACTCGCCGGCCGAAGTCGACTACGTGCCCGGTCGGGACGGCAAGCCCAAGGCGGTTCTCAAGTCGAATCGCGAGAAGGCGCAGGCCTTTCTGCAGACCTGCATGAAGAGCATGTGGAGCAATGTCGAACGGGGCCTCCGGGTCCACCTCGAGGACCTGAAACGGCGGAGGGCCGATTTCGAGGAAAAGGTCAGGAGCAATCGCGTCGACGAGCAGACTCTCAAGGACATGGAAACCTTTCGCAAGAGGCTCTCGCAGCTCCTGAAGGGGATCAAGACGGAACTCGAGGAGTTCGACAGGGCGCAGATCGAGCTGCCGGCCGAGGTGAAAGGGCTCTGCCAGGAAGTCGTGCGGATCTCCGAGGACATCGGGAAAATCACGGGTATGCGCAGGCTGACGCTGGAGGAGGAAAAGCAGCTCGAACTTGTCAAGAAACTCCTCGATGGAGAGGCGGCGCACTCAAAAGCCATGGCCTTGTCGACCATGCTGGATCTGGCCAACCGGTTCATCCAGCGCACGAACGCCCGCATCGACTGGATCGACGACACGATCATGGGGCCCCTTCGCGGCGACCCCTCCTTTGAGGATTTCATCCGAGAGATTCACGAGCGCAACATGCTGCTGGCCGATCTGTCGGCCATCGAGGATCCGGCCGTGAAGGCCCGCCTCGCCGAGTTTCAGGGTACCCTGACGAACCGCTTCCGCAAGAAGACCTACGACCTGGAAGTCTCGCTGAACACGCTGATCTACAAAAACGCGATTGCCCGGGGCGTGAAAAAGATCAACGTCACCATGAACGAGTTCATCCAGTCGACACAATCGGGCCGTGCTGCCATGTCGGGGCTAACCGCCTTCAATCTCGCCCAGGAGATCTCCGCGTACACGCAGGCATACGCCCGGGACGGGCTCAGCGGGTTTGCGGCCGAGATCATCCGCCGGCGCGTCCCGTTCGGGTCCGCCGCGGAGAACATCTACCAGGGCAATCTGCTCCTGGCGGGATGGGATACCCTGACGACCATATTCCCGCCCGTGGCACTCCCCTACGCGGCGTATGGTGTCGTCTCGTACGCGACGATGGCGACCGTGAGCTACGCGTGGAGCTCCGATTTGGAGCTTTTGATCGACGGGCTTTACGCATCGGCATCGTGGGACGAGGTCACGGCGGGAGGGAAGCCGCGTTTCCGTCTTGCCGCCGTCACGTACAAGGATCGCAAGTACGACCGCGAGAGCCTCGAGAAAGGGCAGACGTTCCTTCTCCACCCCGAGGTGGACACAGTGCTCTGGGCCAACCTCGCACAGGGGGACCCCTTCCTGTCGATCTACGAGGAGATGCAGAAACATCCCGCTGCCGGCGATCGGGTCCGGGACGCCTTCGTCCGGAAATACGAGGAGCGCTGGCTGGCGATGAAGAAGGCCTTCGTCAAGAGCACGATCGAGAATCTCGAGAAGCGCAAGAATGCCGAGGAGGCCACGGCGACGGGGAAGATCGCCAAGGTGTACGACAGCCTCATGCGCATCGCCGGAAACCTTGCGATCCGCGACCAGGTGCTCGCGGCGATGGAGGGCGAGTGGGGTTCGAGCACCCTGCAGGCCCTCTGGGTCTGGCTCAAGAATGCCAATCGGTCCCTCTGGGACCAGCCCCTGGCGGAAAAGGAGGCCACCCGGGCGGCCGCCATCGTCATGGACTATCACGAGACCTACCGGGCCGTCCTGGCCGCTCGTACCGCCGTGGAGGAGGCCGTCGCGCAGGTGTTCGAAAAGGACAAGTTGGGCGCGCCGCCGACCGAACAGCACCGTCAGCGGATTCTCACCGGTCCCGCCTTCCTGACCGGGCGTGCAGGGGAAGACAGGGAAGCGGTGAAAGCGTGGTCGGCCCTTCCCGCCGCGTTGGATGCCGCGGTGGAGCGGGAACTCCTCGCCATCAAGGCCGAATCCGCGGGCAATGCTGCGCTGGATTCCCCCTTCGATCGGGAGACACACGGAAAGGTCTTCTTCGAGGACTTCTGGATCAGGGCCCTGCAGCAGATGAAGGTCCCCGTCCTCTCGGTCGGCAGCGTGAAAACCCTGATGAACGAGCGCATCGCGGCGAGAAACAGGCTCGTGAAGAACTACCGTGACCGCTATGCGCTTGAAAGGGGGACGGTGACGGTCGTCGTGCGGCAGCAGCACGGGACGAAGCGTACGGACCTGCCCGTGACCCATGCCCGCGTCACACTCAAAGCCGGCAAGGCGGCGGAAACGGCCCTCGAGAACCGGGGGAACGGCCAATACACAATGTCTGGGTTCCAGCCGGGAAGCTACGTCCTCACGGTCAAAGCCGAGGGCTTTGCCGCTGCGGCGGACGGGAAGACCGACGCGTTCTCCCGCACGGTGAAGATCCCCTCGCCGAAGGAAAGCGGCAAGGCGCTCGACCCCATCCTCGTCTATCTCATCGTCAAGGACCGGGGAAAGCAGCCCCTGGACGTCGCCGTTGTTCCTGCGACCGCCGTGATCAAGGAATCCGGGGAGGGGAGCACGGTGACGCTCACGCCGGTCGTCGTGCCGAAGAAGGACAGCGGGAAGCTGAGTTATCAGTGGGTGGCCGGCGACAGCATCTTGAAGAGCGGCAAGGATGCAGGCGTCGACGAGATCGGGCCGATCACCTTCTCGGGGCGGGGACAGTCGGGCAAGGACGTGAAGATCACGCTTGCCGTCTTCGACGAGAAGAACCGCCAGGGCGTCGGGCAGAGCATCGTCAAGGTCGTGCCCGTCGGTCTGGGCGTACGGCTGAAGCCCCATCGGCCGGTGATCCACAAGAACGAGAGCGAGATCATCGAGGTGGAGGAACCGAGGGCCGCCGACGGGTCGTTGCGATACAACTGGACGATCGGCGGGGACGGGGTGCGGGTCGATAAGGACTGGAGCGCCGCCTACACGATCAACGGTCCGGAATACGCGGGCAAGACCCTATCGGTGACCGTGACCGTAACGGATCGTTTCGGCAGCACGGGCCGGGCATTCACCAGGCTGTCCGTGAAGGACGAAGACGCCCCGGACCGCATCCCGGTTGCCATCTCTCCGGAGAGCGCGACCATTGCCGAGGACGGGGAGATCGAGCTGACCGTCACGGCCAAGCCCTTCCCGGACAGCGGGCGCTTGAGCTTCAACGGCGTCGCCATGCCCCCGGGGACAGCGGGCTACCGCTTCCGCTATATCGGCAAGGACACGACCTACGCGCCTCCCGTCACGTCGAGCGTGACCGTGACCGTAGCGGACGAAAAAGGGCGCACGGGGGAGGCGGTCGCAAGAATCCACGTCACCAAGAAGGGCGATGACGCCCCTCAGGATCCGGGGACCCAGGCCCAGACCAAGTACCGGTGGCTCCGGGAGAGTGTCGCCTACCTCGAGGCGCTCAAGGAATACGACCGCAAGAGCTACAGCGCCTTCGAGAAGTCCGTGACGAGCAGCATCGTCCGCGAGTTCGTGGCGCAGGCGCCGCCCCGCAACGAGAAGGACTTCAAGCTCCCCGACGGACCCGACAAGGCCCTCTGCGGCGAGACCTTCGGGGACATCCGGGACCGGCTGACCCGCTTCGAGGCGGAGTGCTGGTCCGCCCTCAACGCGGGCTGCAAGCCCGTCGGGACCCGCGAGGTGACGCGGACCGTCGACGGCCGGCCGATGCAGATCCTCGAGGCGGTCACAAGCTGCGAGGCGCCCTGCGGCAAGGCCCAGAGCTGCTCCAACGTGTTGAAGACCTACACGGGACAGCTCGGCTACGCCAACAGCCTGCAGGACTACGTCAACGGCAAGCAGCTGAGCTGCCTCGGCGAGGCGGCCGCGGCGCACGGCAGGCACCAGCGGGAGCTCGATGCGAAGATCAAGAACCTGCCCGAGTCCCTGCCGTACAAGCGCTACCAGGAATACGCCGGGCTCAGCGACTGGAAGGGATACCTGGCTGCGGTTGACAAGGTAAAACAGGAGTTCGGCCTGCCCGACCCCATCCCGAGCCCGATCGTCCTGCCCTGGAGCTACTCGAGCCCCTGCGGCGGCAAGGGCGGGGCCCCGGAGCAGCCCCGGGAACTCAAGGTCACGCTGACGGCCGACAGGAAAAAGATCAGGGCCGGCGAGCTCTCGAACGTCACCGCCTCGGTCACGGGCGGAAAGCCCGACTATCGCTTCGCCTGGACGGGCAATCACGCGGGTTCCGGCAGCCGGGTCACCTTCACCTCCCGCAACCCGGGAAAGCAGACCCTCTCCGTGGAGGTCGTCGACGCCGCCGGTGCGAGGGGTCAGGCGTCGATCGAGCTCGAGGTGGAGGCACTCAAGGTCGCCATCCGCGGTCTCAAGGACCGCGTGATCTACGGCACCACGGCGCAGCTGAGCGCGCAGTTCGAGGCCCCGCCGGACGACAAGGCCGCACCGCCTCCCGCCGACTCGGTGTGGAAGGCGCCGAACGAGGAAGAGGCGCAGAAGGTCTGGAACGATACGTTCTCAAGGCTCGCTAAAGCGTGCGAAAGGTTCTTGAACAAACGGACATGGACTGAGTTTTTCCGCGAGGATAACCGCGCTCAGTGGATGAAATACTCGGAATGCGAGGACGACGCACGGGAACAGGCGACGCGGGCGAAGAACTGCTCCCTCTGGCCGGACAGCCAGGGCTGCAAGGACTACAAGCCGCCGGTGACGGAGAAGCCGAAGGCGCCGACCGGGTACCGCGTCGTGTGGCTGTCGGAGCCGGCAATCACCTTCGACCCGTCCACGAGCGACGGCGAGACGACCGTGCTCTTCGACCGCATGCCCCCGGGCGGCAAGATCCGGATCTGGGCGCAGCTCCAGAAAGAATCCGGCGGGGGAGTTTATTCGACCGTCGGTGAGGCGCCGCAGGTGGAAACGACCGTGGTGCCGCCCGGCTTCAAGTGGACCTTCGTTCCCGAGAAGGGCAAAGGCAACGTGGGGAGGGAGGTCAGGGTCTCGATCACCACCGTTCCGGAAGGGATCAAGCCGGAGCTGCTGAGTTACGAGTGGTCGTTGCCGGAATCGTCCAACCGCATGGAGTACGAGAAGAACGCAAGCGTCATCGGGTTCGTGCCGAAGGACCCGAAGCCCGTCCTGCTGCTGGTCGCGCCGAAGGTGCCTTACCATCGCGAACCCATCGGCGGGGGGCTCAAGGAGGAATACCAGGCGGGGTCTTATACGGTCACGGTGACCGGCCCGGTCGCAAAGGGCCCGAAACCGCAGCTGTGGCAGGAGGGCAAGGGGCTCGTCGAAGTGGACCGCGCGATCGCCGTCTTCCAGCAGGTGACCCTCCGTGCCGAGGTGTCGCCCAAGCCCGAAAAGGAGACGCGCTGGAAATGGGACGTGACTCCGCCGGGCTGCACCGTGAGCAACGACATCAGCCAGGAGATCACGGTGAGCTGCAGCGAGACCGGAAGCTACACCGCCAAGGTGACGGCGAGGGACCCCGACGGGATCGAGCTCGGGAGCGGCACCGGCAGCATCAGTGTGACCATCTCGCAGACGACGCTCAACGAATCCGCCAAGAAGGCAAAGGAGGCGCAAGATAAGGCGAAGAGCGCGGAGGAGGCAAAGAAGAAGCTCGCCGGAGCGAAGGACAAGGCCCGCAAGGGCGACTACGACGGGGCGATCCGGGACGCCGAGGAGGCGGCCAAACTCGACCCGGCCAACAGGGAGGCGGCCGCAACGGCGCAGAAGCTCCGGCAGGAGAAGGAGACGATCCACCGGCAGATCGACAAGGCGAAGAAGCTGATGGACGAGAACAAGTTCGCCGACGCCCAGAAGGAGCTCATCGTCGCCTCGAACCTCAACGGCACCTACCCGCCGGTCCAGCAGGCGAACCAGGAGCTCGGCACGCGGTGGAACAAGTACAACGCCGAGGTTCGGGACAAGGTCTATGAGGTGCGCTCGGCCAACGAGCGGAAGGACTTCGGCAAGGCCCTCGAGATCGCGGCGGCGTGGCGGGCGTCCACCAAGCTCGATGCCTATGCCGACAGGGAGTTGAAGCAGCAGGAGGACTGGGCTCGGCAGTGGAAGGCGCAGAAGGACCGGCAGATCGGGATCCTGAAGGCGGCGGGCGAGAAGGTGAGGGCCTACGACTACGCCGGGGCGCTGAAGCTCTACGACGAGGGGTTTGCCAACGGGCAGAACCTCTACAGCGGCACGGAGCCGGAGTACAAGGAGGCCGTGGATCTCAGAAGCCAGGCCTTCACGAAGAACAAGCGCCTCAACGAGATCGTCCCCTACATCCGGCGGGCGGCGGAAGACCCCGCGCCGATGCCCGTCGACGTGCTGCAGGGCAATCTCAAGGCGGCCGACGAGGCCATCGCCCTGCAGCCCACCAACGAGCAGCTCAAGAAGTATAAAGCGGCCATCGAGGCCCGGCTCGCCAGGACCGCGGCGGACAACCAGAGGATCGCGCAGGGCAGAAAGTATCTCGATGCGGCCCGGGCTGCAGAGAACAGCTTCCTCTCCCAGGATGCATCCGTGAGGGCGGATTCCGGGCGCTGGGGCGAGAGCGTCGAGCTCTCCATGCAGGAGCATCTCACCAGGGCCATCGAAAACTACCGGGCCAGTCTCGCCTACATCCCCGACGCCAATGTGGAGAAGCGCATCAAGGAGCTGCAGGCGACACTGGAAGGGCGCAGGAAGTTCCTCGAGAACGTGCGCCTCTCGAAGAAGCTTCTCGCCGACGCGGACGTCCTGGCAAGGGAGGCGCGCGCAGAGCAGAATTTCGATGCGAGCCAGCAGAAGTTCGTCAAGGCCATCGAACTCTACCAGCAAAGCCTGAATCTCTACCGGCCCTCCAACGCCGAGACCATCGCGAAGATCATCCACAACCTGGACATCGAGAGCAAGACGAGGGCCTTCAGGAAATACCGCGCCGACGGGACCGCACTCGAGCCGCAGCGGCCTGTCGAGGCCCTGGCAGCGCTCGAGAAAGCCGCCACCTTCCGTACCTATGCGATCCACGAGGGCGAGTGGATCGAGTTCGGGGGGCAGCTCCAGAACCTGAGGAGCCGCGTGCAGACGGCGAAGAGCTTGCGCGCCCGGGGCGAGTCGGAGCAGCAGCAGGGCAGGATCGCCCAGGCGGTGGCGAGCTACGAGGCCAGCCTGAAGCTCGTGCCTGATGAGGCGCTCGCCGCTCACGTGCAGCGCCTCAAGACGCAGCTCGCCAAGGGTGACGAGAAAAAACAGTCGGCCGACCGGCTGTGGCAGGAGGGCACGGCGCTGTTCAACCAGGGGCAGCCCAGCGCAGCGCTGGCGAAGTTCAAGGAGAGCGTGGGGCTGTGGCCCGACGCCACGCGGCAGAAGTACGTGGCGGACCTCGAGGCCCGGAGGGCGAAGGCCGCGGCCCTGCGGGAGGAAGGGGCGAGGCTGCAGAATCAGAACCGCATCCCCCAGGCCGTCGCCAAGTACAGGGAGAGCCTGACCCACTGGCCCGACCCGGGGCTGACGGCGCACATCGCCGCGCTGGAGAAGTCGTCGGCCGGGGGTCGGCCCCCGACCGTCGCGACCGGGCCCGTCGTGTCCTCGGGCGGCGGTTCGGCGGCAAGCCCGCCGGCGGTGTCGTCCGGTTACTATCATGTCGATCTGACCCCCTACGGGGGGAAGAAGGGCACGCCGCGCAAGGTCAAGGGCATCGAGGTGGACGACGGCTCGTGGGTCCGTCTCAAGGCGACGCACGAGAAAAGGCTGCGGCTCGACATCCCTCTGCCCGAGCGGGTGGCGGCCAGCGCCGTGGCGGTGGTGAGCAACCTGGACAACGCGCACAACGTGCCCGACAAGATGACCACGACCGTTCTGACCGTTCACACGACCTCGGGCGATCGGACTTTCGAGATCAAGGCCGGCGTGCACTCCTCGGAATGGAACCGGGGCGAGACGGGCGGCGCCACCCACGCCTGGCCGAAAGAGACCAACATCGGGGGGCCGCGCTGGATGGCCGTGTTCAGCCTGCCTGCGGGCAGCGTGGTCACGGGGCTTCGCTTCGATCACCGGGACACCGACAAGAAATACTACCACGGCGATGCCGCCCCGGGCTTCTGCCTGCGGGGCGTCACGCTCGTGGGGTCGCCCGTGGGTTCTTCCGCCGCGGGCGCTGCGGAAACCGCTGCGAGCCTCTGGGCAGGTGCCTGGAAGAGCGACCCCGGGCCCGACGGCGAGGTGGTGTCCTTCAACCTGTCCCAGAGCGGCAGCCGCCTCACGGGGACCTTCCGGGCCGATGTGCCCTACACATCATCAACCGGTGCCAGGCAGAAGGAGTCTTTTCGGGGGACCCTGGAGGGGACCGTGTCCGGCAGCCGCGTGACGGGCAGCTTCCGGGCTTCCAACGACACGAAGCCTTCCGGTTACTTCGAATTCACCATGGCCGCGTCGGGAAACGTGTTTGCCGCCGTGGTCCGCGCCGAGGACGGGACCGACACCTACACGGTCCGCCGCAGCGGCTCGGCGGCGTCTTCGGGGACCTCCGTCAGTGCCGGCCAGACGGCGTCAGGAACCGTCACGGCGGAGATCACGAACCGCTCCCGGGACTATGCCCACGTCTTCACAAACGGAGAGACCTTCGGGCCGGCAAACCGGCTCGCGCCCGGGGAGAAGCGCAGGGTGGCGGTAGCCATGAAACCCGACGGCTCGGTGACCTTCAAGGCGGGCCGCGACGGCCAGGTCATGGCCACGAAGACCTGGCGCGGTGTGCCCGGCGACGCCTCGCGGGTCCCCGTGGTGGTCTTCGACGACACGAACCCCTATGACAGATTGACGGTGACGACGGGGCTCCGGTAGAATGCAGACACAATCTTGATCCCGACGATCCTGGAGGTGACACGATGAGAAGGTTGATCGTTCTTCTCGCCGTCGGTTCCTTGTTGGTGTCGGCGGGCCCCCTCGGCGCCTCGGCCCCGGTGCAGGTGACCATCACGGGGTGCGTTACGGGGGGCGTGCTGGTGACGGAGAAGACCGACTTCGGCACCCATGCCAGCGAAGGAAAGTATCGCATCAAGCCGATCACGCCGAAAGGCGAGACGCTCGACCTCACCGCCCACGAGGGCAAGCGGATCAGCGTTGCGGGCCACCTCCTGCCGGGAGACCGGTTTTATGCCGAGACGGCCTCCCTGCGCGTCCTGGGCCCCTGTGCGGCCCCGGCGAAGAAGGATCTTCCCCGGCAGATCAGCGACGACGAGGCCGACGAGATCGTCTGGGCCCTGCCGGAGGTGCAGAGCATGATCAAGCGGATGCAGGGGTCGAAGGCGGCCCCCTTCTCGATGATCACCGGCTACCCCAACCCGGAGGCCGAGCCGGGCAAGCCGGGCGCCTACTATGAGATCTACGTCGGCGAGCGGCACGACACCCACACGGTGCGGGTCCTGACGGTGATCGTCGACGCCTACAGCGGGAAGGTGTCCGTCTACGACGAGGCGGCCGACAGGGTCATCCCCATCGAGGAATACCGCAAGAAGGCGCGAAGGTGAACCGCGCCGCGGGGCCCGCCATCGACGGGCCGAACGACAAAAGGGGGGCGGTCGGTTCGACCGCCCCCCTTGCGTCAGCCTCGAGCCTTTCGCGCCTTGCCTTCAAGCCCTCACGATCATCGTCCACTCCCTGCGGTGCCCGGCGCTATTTGATCGGCCACTCACCCCGCTCCTTCAGCACCTCGCGGTAGACGTGCAGGGCGTCGTTGACGGCGGGCATGCCGGCGTAGGTCGAGAGCTGGAAGATGATCTCGGCGATCTTGCGGGGGTCGCAGCCCACGTTGAGGGCCGCGTTGACGTGGAGCTTGAACTCCTCCGTGGCCCGCAGGGCGGCCAGCATGGCGATGGCCGCGTACTGCCGCTCCGGCAGGGTCAGCACGGTGCGGGAGTAGAGATTCCCCGTGATGTGCCGGGAGAGGTCGTTGGCCAGCTCCTTGTCGAACTGCCGCCACATCAGGAAGGGCGGGTCCATCTTGATGCCTTTCCCGAAGAGTTTCGATGCCGTTTCCTGGGTCCTCTTGTTGATGTCGTCGCTCACGATGCTACCTCCTCCTGGATATTTTCTCGCCTCCGTCGCTGTCCCTTCCATCGTGCGATGCGGGTTGCCGGCCTGCCGTCCTGACATTCCCGGCTGGAGCGGGAATCCATGGAAGGGCCGTACCGCCTCCTGCGCCGGGGATGACGCCTCGGGCGCAGGGGTCGCCGGTGTAATAATGGAATGGTGCGATGCTGTCAAGTGCGAATCACGGAGTCATGGAATGTCGGACTATCGGGTGATGGATGGGGGCATTCCCCTGTCTTCCCGTCAAGCCGTGATTCCGGTATTCCGATACGCCATTCTTCCCCGTCACTTGACGACGTAGACGTCCCGGTCCCGGTCCTGGAGGACGAGGTAGTGCACCCCCTGCTTGGCCTTGTCGATGCCGTTGAAGTGCCTCTCGCCCTCGAGACGGCATGTCTCGCAGCTGCGGCTCGGGATGATGACGGCGTAGAGGCGGTTGCCGGTGCTCGCCATGGAGTGGATCGCGATGAAGCCCCCGCAGTCGTTGCAGATCCGCACCGTCTCCTCCTGCTGCTCCCGGATGCCGT
>CAYSDD010000016.1:0-14079 GCA_964429555.1 uncultured Syntrophaceae bacterium | reverse complement strand
ACATCGTCGAGATCAAGAGGAAGCCGATCAATGAACTGACGGTCCTGGCCAAGGAGCTCAACGTGCCCGGCGCAAGCGGCATGCGCCGGCAGGACCTCATCTTTTCTATCTTACAAACCCAGGCCGAAAAGAACGGCGCCATTTACGGCGAGGGGGTTCTCGAGACCCTCCCCGACGGCTTCGGGTTCCTGCGGGCCGTCGATTACAACTACCTCCCGGGGCCCGACGACATCTACGTCTCCCCCTCTCAGATCCGCCGCTTCAACCTCCGGACCGGCGACACCGTCTCCGGCGAGGTGAGGCCGCCGAAGGAAGGGGAGAAATACTTCGCCCTCCTGAAGGTCGACACCGTCAACTTCGAGGGGCCCGAGCAGGCCCGCGACAAGATCCTCTTCGACAACCTCACCCCGCTGTACCCCGACCAGAAGCTGAAGCTCGAAAGCGACCCGGAGAACTTCTCCACGCGGATCATGGACATCTTCGTCCCCATCGGCAAGGGCCAGCGCGCCCTGGTCGTCTCCCCGCCGAGGGCAGGCAAGACCGTGCTGCTCAAGGACATCGCCCACAGCATCGCCGCCAACCACCCCGAGGTGACCCTCATGGTGCTGCTCATCGACGAGCGCCCCGAGGAGGTGACGGACATGGAGCGCAGCGTCAAGGGCGAGGTCATCTCCTCGACCTTCGACGAACCGGCGACCCGCCACGTCCAGGTGGCCGAGATGGTCATCGAGAAGGCCAAGCGCCTCGTGGAGCACCGCAAGGACGTCGTCATCCTGCTCGACAGCATCACGCGGCTCGCCCGGGCGTACAACACCGTTGTCCCGCCGAGCGGCAAGGTCCTCTCCGGCGGCGTGGACTCCAACGCCCTGCACAAGCCCAAGCGCTTCTTCGGCGCCGCCCGCAACATCGAGCACGGCGGCAGCCTCACGATCATCGCGACGGCCCTCATCGACACGGGCAGCCGGATGGACGAGGTCATCTTCGAGGAGTTCAAGGGCACGGGCAACATGGAGATCATCCTGGACCGCCGGATCGCAGACCGGAGGGTCTTCCCGGCCTTCGACCTGATCCGCTCGGGCACCCGCAAGGAGGAACTGCTCACCCCGAAGGAGATCCTGAACCGCGTCTGGATCCTGCGGCGGCTCCTGCAGGAGATGAACCCCGTCGATGCCATCGAATTCATCATCGACAAGATGCGCAAGACGCAGACCAACGAGGAATTCTTCGCCTCGATGAATCAATAAGACAGGCGCCGGGCATTCGGCTGCAGGCGTTAGGAGACAGGGAAAACGGAAAACAGGAAAAAAGGATTTTCCCTCTCCGAGACCCTGGGCCCGATACCCTGGTCCCTGAGCGCGGCACCCCGGGTGCAGCGAACGGTGATGAAAATTTTCCTTGAAATTCCTCGAATTTTGACTATACTCCCAACCTTCACATGCCGGCCCGGTCGGAAATCGGGCCCACGGCAAGGAGGATAAGAAGGCATTATGAAGGAAGGCATCCATCCCGAATACCACGAGACGACGATCACCTGCGTCTGCGGCAACGTCATCAAGACCCGCTCGACCCGGAAGGACATCAAGATCGAAATCTGCTCGAAGTGTCACCCCTTCATGACGGGCAAGCAGAAGATCATCGACACGGCCGGACGCGTCGACCGCTTCAAGAAGAAGTACGCCGCCCAGGAAGCCGCAAAAGAAGCCGCCCGGGAAGGGAAGGCGAAGTAGCGACGACCCGACGCCCCGTTGCCGATGCGCAGCGGGGCGGACCTGTCTTCCGGGCCCGGACCCGAACGCCATGACCTCGACGACCCAACCGACCGTTTCCCCTCATCCGAGGAGCCGCTTCCTCTAGGGCGCCGCAGGCGCGCTCACCCGTTCGTGTGCCGCCCGGAAGGCGGCGCCCCCTCATCACCCACAACCGCCACACGGAACGCAGCCATATGTTTCAGCGCATCAAGGACATCGAAAAGCGCTACGAGGAGCTCGAGAGGCTCCTGAGCGATCCCGCCGTGATCGCCAACCGCGCCGAGTACCAGAAGCTGGCCAAGGAACACGCCGACCTGACGCCGCTCGTCGAGACCTTCCGCGACTACGAGAAGACGGGCCGCCAGCTCGACGAGGCCCAGCAGATGCTGCGGGAAGGCGACGAGGGGCTCCGGGAACTGGCCAAGGAGGAGATTCCCGCGCTCAGGGGGAGGATCGAGGAACTCGAACAGCGCCTCACGATCCTTCTGCTTCCCAAGGACCCCAACGACGAGAAGAACGTCATCCTCGAGATCCGGGCCGGCACGGGCGGCGACGAGGCGGGCCTGTTCGCCGCCGACCTGTTCCGCATGTACGCCCGCTTCGCCGAGCTGTCGGGCTGGCGCGTGGAGGTGCTCAGCTCCAGCGCCGCCTCGGGCATGGGCGGCTTCAAGGAGGTCATCGCCATGATCGAGGGCCGCGGCGCGTACAGCCGCCTCAAGTACGAAAGCGGCGTCCACCGGGTCCAGCGCGTTCCCGTCACCGAGGCCCAGGGCCGGATCCACACCTCGGCCGTCACGGTGGCCGTCCTCCCCGAGGCTGAGGAGGTGGAGGTGCAGATCGACCCCAACGACATCCGGGTGGACGTCTTCCGGTCGGGCGGCCACGGGGGGCAGAGCGTCAACACGACGGACTCGGCCGTGCGGGTCACCCACATCCCCACGGGCCTCGTCGTGAGCTGCCAGGACGAAAAATCCCAGCTCAAGAACAAGGCCAAGGCCCTGAAGGTCCTGCGGGCGCGCCTGCTGGACAAGATGCAGGCCGAAAGCGCCGCCCAGATGTCCGAGGCGCGCCGCAGGCAGGTGGGCACCGGCGACCGCAGCGAGCGCATCCGGACCTACAATTTTCCCCAGGGGCGCGTGACGGACCACCGCATCGGGCTCACCCTTTACAACCTCCAGGCCATCCTTGACGGGGAGCTCCAGCCCGTGATCGACGCCCTGGCGACCCACTACCAGACGGAGGAGCTGAAAAAGACGGCGGCCGGATAGCCGCCCTGCGCGTTGAGAAAGGGGCAGGGGATGTCACAAGAAGCCAAGCGCTCCATCTCCCGGATTCTTTCCCGCCTCACCGAGGTCTTCGAGCGGGCGGGCATCGAGACCCCGAGGCTCGATGCCGAGGTCCTGCTCGGATTCTGCCTGGGCAAGGATCGCGCCGAGCTCTACCGCGACCTTCCCGTCGAGCTCGAGAACGAGCAGATTCTCCGGATCCTCGAGCTGGCCGGTCGGCGCAAGCGCCGCGAGCCCATGGCCTACATCCGGGGCTTCCGCGAGTTCTGGTCCCTCGAGTTCGCCGTGACCCCCGCCGTCCTCGTCCCCCGGCCGGAGACGGAGTGCCTCGTCGAGGAGGTCCTTGCGCTCCGGGACGCCTACCGGGGAGTGAAGGCGCGGATCCTCGACATCGGTGCGGGATCGGGCGCTGTGGGCATCGCCGTGGCCTCGGAGTGGCCCGACTGCGACATGACGGCCACGGAATTCTCTTCGGCGGCCCTCGAGGTGGCCCGTGCAAACGCGCGGCGGCTCCTCGGGGAGAGCCGGCCGATCACCTTCGTGCAGGGCGATTGCTACGAGGGGACCGAGGGCACCTTCGACATCGTCTGCTCGAATCCCCCCTATATCAGCGAAGCCGAATACGAAACGCTGGCCCGCGAGGTGACGCTCTACGAGCCGCGGGAGGCCCTCGTGGCGGGGCCCGAGGGGACCGAGTTCCACCGGCGCATCGCCGAGGGCGCGCGGGAGCGGCTCAGGCCCGGCGGCTGGCTCCTCATGGAGATGGGGGCGGGGCAGCGGGCGGCCCTCACGGAGATCCTGGAACAGACGGGGTTGTTCGAAGGGATCCGATTCCGCACGGACCTGGCCGGCCTCGACCGGGTCGTGATTGCGAGAAGGAAAGTAATCGTGTAGTAGGAAGGGAGCAGGATTCTTCCTGCGAATAGACGCTTTTGGACCGCTCTCCATCTCGTTCCGCTGCAGACGCAAAAACTTGCCCCTTGGGCTCAAACAATTTGCGCTGCCACCGCTGCGCTTCGATAAGAGCGGTTTCCCAAAAGACGCCTGACTTCGCATCCGGAATCCCGCCCCCTTGCTGCGACAGGGTGTAAGAATTTCTTTTGGAGATCATCGGTTGGACAAGTTCATCATCGAAGGCGGCAAAAAGCTGGAGGGACGCGTGCGGATCAGCGGCTCGAAGAACGCCGCTCTGCCCGTCCTCGTGTCCTCGCTTCTTGCCGACGGCTGGAGCACCTACCGCAACATCCCGGACCTGGCCGATATCCGCACCATCAAGAAGCTCCTGGCCAACCACGGGGCGCAGATGGAAGGCGAGGGCGAGACCCTGCGCATCAACGGAGGCCGCATCGCCAACTGCGAGGCGCCCTACGACCTGGTGCGGACCATGCGGGCCTCCGTACTCGTGCTGGGCCCGCTGGTGGCGCGGATGGGACAGGCGCGGGTGTCGCTTCCCGGCGGCTGCGCCATCGGCGCCCGCCCCATCAACCTCCACCTCAAGGCCCTCGAGGCCATGGGGGCCGAGATCGATCTCAGGGAAGGCTACGTGGAGGCGAAGGCCCGGCGCCTCAGGGGGGCCCGGATCTACTTCGACATCTCCACCGTGGGGGGCACGGAGAACATCCTGATGGCGGCGGCCCTGGCGAAGGGGACCACCCGGCTGGAGAACGCCGCCAAGGAGCCCGAGGTCGTCAACCTCGCCGACGTGCTCAAGGCCATGGGCGCGAGGATCCAGGGCGCCGGCACCGACGTCATCACCGTCGAGGGCGTCGAGAGCCTCAAGCCCTGCGAGGCCGGCGTCATCCCCGACCGGATCGAGGCGGGGACCTTCCTGATCGCCGCGGCCATCACGGGCGGCGACGTCGTCCTGGAGGGCTGCGAACCGGAACACCTCGAAGCCCTCATCCTGAAGCTGCAGGAAGCGGGGATCACCGTCGAAGCGGTCGAGGGCGGCCTCAGGGTCCGGGGCGCGCCGGAGATCCGGAGCGTCGACGTGAAAACCCTTCCCTACCCGGGATTCCCGACGGACCTGCAGGCCCAGATCATGGCCCTCATGGCCGTCTCGCGGGGCTCGAGCGTGATCACGGAGACCATCTTCGAGAACCGTTTCATGCACGTGGCGGAGCTTCGGCGCCTGGGGGCGGACATCGCCGTCGAGGGGCACAACGCCGTCGTCAAGGGCGTCAGGAAGCTCAAGGGGGCACCGGTCATGGCCACGGACCTGAGGGCCTCGGCCTCGCTGGTCGTGGCGGGGCTTGCGGCGGAGGGCAAGACGACCCTTTCCCGCGTCTACCACATCGACCGGGGCTACCAGGCCATCGAGAAGAAGCTCACGGCCCTGGGGGCGAGCATCAGGCGGGTCAAGGGGTGAAAGAGACGCCCTTGCATTCCCCTGATCGCGCTTCGCTGGCGCGGAATGACAAAACAGGCATTACGGCACAGTCCCTCGAAACAGGGGGACAGAGGGGAGTCAAGATCACGTTGATGGAGACGCTCGCACGGTAAAGGGCCTGAGGATGAAAATCATACGGACATCGGACAAGGGGTTCGAGCGGGAGTTCAGGCGGATCACCGGCCGGGGGAAGTCCTTCGACCCGGCCTTCGAAAAGAAGGTCTTCGCCATCCTCCAGGACGTGGAGAAGCGGGGCGACAGGGCCCTCTTCGCATACGCGAAACGCTTCGACGGCGTGGCGCTGACCGAAAAAACCATCGAGGTCTCGCCTCTCGAGATCCGCGAGGCCCTGTGCTCGGTAACGGAGCAGGAGCGGTCCGTCCTGGAGCTTGCGGCCGGACGCATCAGGCAATACCACGAGCGGCAGCGGCTCGAGACCTGGACCTACAGGCGGGACGGCGTCGAGCTGGGCCAGAAGATCGTCCCCCTCGACCGCGTGGGGATCTACGTTCCCGGCGGGCTTGCCGCGTACCCCTCGACGGTGCTCATGGCGGCCATCCCCGCGAAGATCGCCGGGGTGAGGGAAATCGTCATGGCGAGCCCCGTCGGCGCAGGAGGGCTCAACCCCGTCCTCGCGGCGGCGGCGCAGATTGCGGGCGTCGACCGGATCTTCAAGGCAGGCGGCGCCCAGGCCGTGGCGGCCATGGCCTACGGGACGCAGTCCGTGCCGGCCGTCGACAAGATCGTGGGGCCGGGCAACGCCTGGGTGGCCACGGCCAAGAAGCTCGTTTTCGGCCGCACGGGGATCGACATGATCGCGGGGCCCAGCGAGATCCTCGTCATCGCCGACGGGTCGGCCGACCCCGCCGTCGCCGCGGCGGATCTGCTCTCCCAGGCCGAGCACGACGCGCTGGCCAGCGCCGTCCTGCTCACGCCCGACGAGGACCTCGCGAAACGGGTCTCGGCCGGGGTGCAGGCGCAGCTCAAGCGGCTCTCCCGGGAGTCCATCGCCGTGCAGGCGATCAGGGACTACGGCCTCGTCGTGGTCACGCAGGACCTGCCGGAGGCCGTCGAGGTGGCCAACCGCTTCGCGCCCGAGCACCTGGAGCTTCTCGTGAGGGACCCGAAGGCACTGCTCCGCGGCATCCGCAACGCCGGCGCCGTCTTCCTCGGTCACCACACCCCGGAGGCCCTCGGCGATTACCTGGCGGGCCCCAACCACATCCTCCCCACGGGGGGCACGGCCCGGTTCTCCTCGCCGCTCGGGGTTTACGATTTCGTGAAGCGGATCAGCGTGCTTTCCTTCGACGCAAAGGCGCTTGCGAAATACGGCAAGCCGGCGGCCGAGTTTGCCGCCATGGAAGGGCTCGACGCCCACGGCAAGTCCATCCTGGCGAGGCTAAGGGCAAAAAAATCTTGACAAATTTTGCCTTGGGTTATTAAACTCTTCCCTCTTTAAGCTCTTTGATGTCGTCTTCAATGTCCCGGCGACTGCCGGGAAAGCGAAACAGACGAGACGACGAAACAGACCAGATAGACCAAACGAGCGGGCGTAATTCAGAGGCAGAATGTCAGCTTCCCAAGCTGAACGTCGTGGGTTCGATTCCCATCGCCCGCTCCATTTTTATCCAGCGCAATACCTTTCACAGACAGGGACCTCGCAGCTTGCTGGGTCCCTTTTATGTTGCCGCAGCGCGGGTCCCCACGGCATCGCCCGTCGCCGTATAAAAAGAGAAGTTGAATGTCCCGAATGTGAGGAGCGTGGCCGAAAATAATGCTTGCAATTGTGCATTTGAAATGCATATTTGCATAGTAAGGTTCGGGTATGTCTGCGAAATACATTCAGAGATCATTGGAGCCGGTCCTGAAAAAGGCTGCCGGTGAATTCCCGGCAGTGGTGCTTACCGGTCCGCGCCAGTCCGGCAAAACGACGCTTCTCAAGCATCTGTTCGCAAAGAAATACAACTACATCTCCATGGAGCCGCCCGATATCAGGGCGGCCGTGGTTGAAGATCCTAGGGGATTCCTGGAGATGTACCCGCCGCCCGTTATCTTCGACGAGGTACAGTACACGCCCGATCTTTTGCCCTACATCAAGGAACGCATCGACTCCCGCAGGGATCTCCCCGGGCAATACCTTCTGACGGGCTCCCAGAATATCCTGCTCATGGAGAAGCTCACCGAGACACTGGCAGGCCGTGCCGCCGTACTTCGGCTTCTCCCGCTTTCAAACCGGGAGGTGGCCGGACGATTCCGGGCCCCTTTGCCGTGGGAACCGGAATACAGGGATGCGAAAACGGCGGCGGTGTCGAGAAGCGATCTCTGGAAAGGCTTCCTTCGCGGACAATTCCCGGAATTGATCGCGAATCCGGACCGCGACGTCAATCTGTGGCATGCCGGCTATGTCCAGACATATCTCGAGCGGGACGTGCGGACCCTCCGCCAGGTCGGCGATCTGTCCCAGTTCCAGAGCTTCCTGAGGGCGCTGGCCGCCCGCAGCGCCCAGTTGCTGAATCTGACCGATCTGGCCAGGGACCTCGGCGTGGCCGTCAATACGGCCAAGGCCTGGCTTTCCGTGCTGGAGGCCACCTATCAGGTGATGGTGCTCCGCCCCTATTTTGCCAATCTCAACAAGCGACTCGTCAAAACACCCAAGGTTTACTTTTTGGACGTGGGAATGCTCTGTTATCTCACGGGCCTGAGAGACCCCGAGCACGCCGCCGCTGGCCCTCTGGCGGGTGCGATCATGGAAACGGCGGTGCTGTCGGAAATCGTCAAATCGCTCACCCATCGGGGAATCGATCCGCAGGTGTACTTCTGGAGGACCTCGACGGGGACGGAAGTGGATTTCATCGTTGAGACAGAAGGGAAACTCGTACCCATCGAAGTGAAGCTCTCCTCCACCCCGCGGCCCGCGATGGCCTCGTCGATCAGGACCTTCCGGGAGGACTTTGGCGCAAGGGCCCTGCCCGGCTACGTGGTGCACCCGGGCGAGGTCAGGCTGCCCCTCGGGTCGGGCGTCACCGCCTGGCCGTACCGTCAACTGTAGAAGAAAGCAGAAACCCACGCCCTTTGGGTGTGGTCAAGAGGACCGGCCAAGCCGGAGCCGGGTGAGTCATCCCCGCAGGGATCTATCTCGCAGGTTGCGGCGGGCGGCACTTCCCGGGGCAAAAGAGAGGACCTTGCCGCGTGCCGTTCCCTCCTCATCGCCGGTCAGGCGATGCCGCTTGACCCCATTCTTTGTTGGATGATATGTAACGGGCTCGAATTTCGCAGCAGGGCCACAGGAACATCATCATGCTGAACTTTCTTCCCCCCACCCTCGTGGGCGTCATTGCCGCATTGCTGCTGGTTCTCAACGTGATCGTGTGGGTGTCCGTCCTGTTCGTCTTCGCCGTCCCGAAATTTCTCCTGCCCTACCCGCCCCTGACCCGGGCGCTGAACCGGATCCTCCACTGGATCGGGGAGAACTGGATCGCCTGCAACAGCGGCTGGATGCGCCTGACGCAAAAGACGCAGTGGGACGTGCAGGGGCTGGACGGGCTGAACTATCACGGGTGGTACCTCGTCGTCAGCAACCACCAGAGCTGGGTGGACATCCTCGTGATGCAGCACCTTCTCAACCGCCGCATTCCCCTGCTGAAATTCTTCATCAAGCGGGAACTGATCAAGGTGCCCCTCATGGGGTTCGCCTGGTGGGCGCTGGACTACCCGTTTCTGTACCGCCACAGCGCCGCGTACCTGGAAAAGCACCCCGAGCAGCGGGGCAGGGACTACGAGGCGACGCGCCGGGCCTGCGCGAAATTTTCCACCATCTCCACGAGCGTCATGAATTTCCTGGAGGGGACGCGCTTCACGAAGGCCAAGCACGAGCGGCAGCAGAGCGAGTACAGACATCTCCTGCGCCCCAAGGCCGGGGGGCTCGCCCTGGCACTGAGCGCGCTGGGCGACAGGTTTCACTCAGTGCTGGACATCACCATCGTCTACCCCGACGGGATCCCGACCTTCTGGGAATTCCTGTGCGGCAAGGTCAGGCGCATCACGGTGCGCATGAGGACCCTGGAAATCCCGCCGGAGCTGATGCAGGGCGACTATGAAAACGATCCCGCCTTCCGCGAGGCGATGCACGGGTGGGTGCAGCGGCTGTGGCAGGAAAAGGACAACCAGATACAGGCCCTTCTGGCTGAGGCCGGATCGGGCTGACCACCGCCGGGGGGCGCGAAGATGGCAAGAGCCGGATCGGAAGGCTTTGACTGGGGCGGGGGACGGTGGGTGAATGCCGCGGTCCCGCAGGCCCGGGCCGAGATCGTCATCGCCTCGGACTGGGCCCCCATCCGGGCCTTCGACGGGATCGTCGCGCGCAAGCCCGAGGCCGTCTACGGCGACCTGTTGCCGGTCCTGCGGCGATGCGACCTGCGCATCGTCAACCTGGAGTGCGCGCTGGCGGGGGACGCCTCCCCGGTCTGGAAAAGCGGCTCCGTCTTCAAGGGCCGCCCCGAGCACATCGGCGGGCTGACGGCGGTCCCCTTCGATGCCGTCACGCTCGCGAACAATCACGTCTTCGATTACGGGCCGGGAGCCTTCAAACAAACCCTGGACCTGCTCGAACGGCAATCCATCCGTACCGTCGGGGCGGGCATGTCCCCCGCGGAGGCCCGCCGGCCCCTCGTCCTCGAGGTGAACGGGGTCCGCATCGGCATCGTCAATTTCAGCGAGGGCGAGGACCTGACGGCCGCCGTCTCCGGGCCCGGCGTCTTCGGGTGGGACATCGAGGCGGTCGCGCAGAGCGTCCGCGCCATGCGGCCGGGGGTTGACGTCATCCTCGTGGTCTGCCACGGCGGGGTGGAGTATATCCCCTTCCCGCCGCCGTACCTGGCAGAGGCCTTCCGGCGCATCGCCGAGGCCGGGGCCGATCTCATCTGCGGCCACCACGCCCACGTCCCGCAGGGCGTCCAGTTCGCCGGCGGCGTGCCCGTCTGCCACAGCCTGGGGAACTTCGTCTTCTGGCAGGAGACGGACCTGCTCTACCGCAGGCTGGGGTACCTCGTGAAGGCCGGCGTTGCGGGCGAGGGCCTTTCGCACATCGAGATCATTCCCTACGAGATCGGCCCCGAGTGTCTCCGGCTGCTGGAGGGTGCTGACCGGGTGGAATTCTTCGAGGCCCTGCGGAAGGTCTCCCTGCCGCTGGCTCAGCCGGGGGGCATCGCGGATGCCTGGCACGGATTTCTGCGATATTACGGCATCAGGGGCTTCCGCGACGAGATGGCGATGATCCTGGCCAGGATGGACCGGGAGCCCGCCAAGGGCGCCGCCATGATGCGCAACCGGATCGCAACCATGCAGCACCGGGAGCACTGGATCGACGCGATGACGCGGATCATGGACGGCACCATAGACGAGTCCCCGCAGTGGGCGTACGACCTGGCCGTCGAGTGGCTCACCCGAAAGCGGCCTGCGCAGGGGGCGCGGTGAGATGGGCGCCGCAGCGGTGAAAGAGACCCTATCGCTGCTCATCGCCGACTCGGGCATGGGCGGCCTCTCGATCTGCGCGGACATCGTCAGGGGCCTGCAGGCCCAGGGGGGGCACCGCTCCGTGTCCCTGACCTACTTCAACGCCTGGCCGGAACAGGACCGCGGCTACAACCTCCTGCCCGGCATGGCCGAGCGCGTGCGCGTCTTCGACCGGGCCCTTGCAGCCATGCTCCGCTTTTCGCCCGACCGGATCCTGATCGCCTGCAACACCCTGTCGGCGCTCTACCCCGGCACAACCTTCAGCAGGAAGGCCCCCGTGCCGGTCACGGACATCATCGGCTTCGGCGTCGATCTCATGCAGGCGTATCTGAATGCCGGGGCGCAGCGGCAGGTCATCGTCCTCGGCACGCCGACCACCATCGAGGCGGGCACCCATCGGGCGCGTCTCGTCGAGCGGGGCATCGACCCGGGCCGCATCGTCTGCCAGCCCTGCGACCGGCTGGCCGGCGAGATCGAAAAGGCGCCCGAGGGCGCAACCGTGCGGGCGATGATCGAGGACTGCGTGGGACAGGCCGCCGGGAGAATCACGGACAGGCGCCTGCCCGTGGCGGCCGCCCTGTGCTGCACGCACTACGGCTACAGCCGGCGCCTCTTCGAGGAGGCCCTGCAGGCCCGCTTCGTGGGGCCCACGGCGATTCTGGACCCCAACCGGGCGATGAGCGAGGCGCTGCTTGCGGACTTTCCGCCGCGGGGCGGGGGGGACGTCCGGATCGACCTGCAGGTCGTCTCGCGCATCGCCTGGAGCGGGGAGAAGATCGGGGCGATCGCGCGCATCCTGGAGGCGTCATCACCCCTGACGGCGCAGGCATTGAGGACATACCGGCACGACCCGGAGCTGTTTGCATTCTGACGCAGGGAGGGACTGGATGAGGAAGGTGCTGATCGTAACGGGCCCCGGCGGGGATGCCCAGGGCTGGGGCGACATGAGGGTGACCGAGACGATGTGCGAGACGCTCAACTCGGGCGACCTGGCGGCGGAGATCGCCTACGTGACGACGACGGAGGAGTTCCTGAAGGCCCTCTCGAGCCGGAGCTACGACATCGTCTGGAGCGCCCTGTACTACATCTCGCAGCGCGAGGACATCATCGGCCTCGGGGAGGTCAACGAGTGGGTCGCCGACATGCTCGACGAGAGGGGCATCCCGTACATCGGTCCCAACGCGCAGACCATGAAGGACCTGATCCAGAAATACGAGACGCACCGGATCATGCACGAAAACGGCGTCCCCGTCCCGGCCTTCGCCCTGGTGTCCCCCGGCGACGCGCTGCCGGAGGTGGCCTTCCCGGCCTTCGTCAAGCCCAACTGCGAGTCCCGCTCCGTCGGGATCAGCGACGACAGCGTCGTCCACGACCGGCAGGAGCTGGCCCGGCGCATCCGCTACGTCCACGAGACTCTCGAGCAGGCCGCGCTCGTCGAGGAATTCCTGCCGGGCGAGGAGTACACGGTCCTCATGCTGGGGAACGGGAGGCTGCAGGAGATCCTCCCCGGCCTCGTCACCGTCGACAGGTCCCACTTCGGCAGGCATCAGATCCTGCGAAGCGATCTGCGGGGGGTGGGGCTCACGAAGATCAGCATCCCCGCGGACAGGCGGAGAGCCGAGGAGGCCCGGGGGCTGGCGAAGAAGGCCACCGACGCCCTGAAGTGCTGGGACCATGTGCGGGTCGACATGCGCGTGGACGCGCAGGGGCGCCTGCGGGTCATGGAGGTCAACGGCATCCCGGGGCTCAAGCCCGTGAAGAGCTGGAGCCCGCAGATCTACTCGCTCTACCACCCCTCCCCGGGCGGTCCCATGGAGGAGTACCGCAGCATGCTCCACCTGATCGTGCACTCCGCCCTGGAGCGATACGGGATCCACGAGCGCACCCGGAGTTGACGCCCGCCATGCGCATTCCCTGCGAACCCGAGGCGATGGAACGGCTCCGGCGTGCGAATCGGCTCCAGGGAGAGGCTGCGGCCGGCGGCTTTGCCTTCGACCTGGACCTGTCGGCGCCGGCCCTCGCCGTGGCCGTCCATGCGGGACACCGCGTTCGCGAAGAACTCCTGCCTTTGATGCAGATCCCGGAAAAGGAACGCCTCTTCGAGGAGGACCCGGCGACGGACCGCATGATCCGGGGCAGTGCCAACGCCGTGTGGGGCATCGACTCGAGGGCCGAGTACGATCTGAATCGCCCCCCGGAGCGGGCCGTGCCGCTGACGGCGGGGCAGTTCTGGGGCGTGCAGGTCTACCGCGCCCCCCTGCCCGAGGACATGGTGCGCCGCTCCCTGGAAAAGCACGAGGCATTCTACCGGTTTATCGGCAGCTGCATTCGTGTCCTGCTGGAGCGCTTCGGCCTCTGCGTCGTCTACGACATCCACTCCTACAACCTCTCGCGCCAGGTCGAAAAGGGGATCCGGAATCCCCCCCTGTTCAATCTCGGCACGGCGCTGCTCGACCGGCGGCGCTGGGGCAGCCGGATCGACGCATGGCTGCGCGAGCTGGGCCGGATCGAAGTCCCGGGGATCGCCGTCACCGTGGAAGAGAACCGGGTCTTCACCGGAGCGGGGGAGCTCTGCCGCCGCCTGACGGGCTGGGACCCCCGTATCCTGGTGCTGCCCACGGAGATCGCCAAGGTCTACATGGACGAGCGCACGGGCGCCCTGGACGAGGGGCGCATCGACGCCCTGGGACGCGGGCTGCGCAGGGCCATCGCCGCACACACCCCGGCGCCGGACCGGTAGCGCCTCTCCCGTCCGTCCCGCCTTCCGGCCACCCCTCTGCCGCCCAGGGACTGTCCGCGGCCTCTTTCCGCGACCCGCGCCGGGCCCCGTTTTTTTGCTTGCAAAGCCGCTTTTTCTGTGCTAGATAAGCACCCGAAATTCGAATGGTTCCTATTCGAGTGGGCCCTTTTGCCCACTTTTTTATTTTAAAAGCAGGCTTAAGGCGAAGGGCATAAGGCGTAAGGCCGTATTGAAGAAGAATTCCCCATTGCCTTAAGCCTTAAGCCATTAGCCCTATGCCGGAAAGTCCCACATACCGGGAGAGGATCATCGAGCTCGTCGAGCCCGCCGTCGAGTCCGAGGGGCTCGAGCTCGTGGAGCTCGAGTGCCTGCGGATGAAGACCCGGTGGCTCGTGCGGATCTTCA
>CAYSDD010000015.1:0-15539 GCA_964429555.1 uncultured Syntrophaceae bacterium | reverse complement strand
GGCGACCCCGCGAGATTGAGGGCGTTTCGAAGCTTCACGGTGAAGTCCTTCACCGAAATCTCGATGCCGTTCACCGTCGCGACGGCGTCCTCCGACGGCGTCTTGAAGGACGAGCACCCGATGCCCGCGGCGAGGCACACGGCGGCAAGCCCCGGCAGGAGCCAGCCCGCTGCCCTGCGCCAACCGAACCTGTGCGACTCCCCTTCGCGATCCTCCATCTGCGTTCCCCCCGCGATATGCAAAGCGTCCATCCCGTCTGTCCGGCCCATTTCGTCTATGTTGTCAAATCCCCCCCATGCCCCCTTTGCGAAAGGGGGGATCTCATGTTCCCCTCCCCCTTTGGAAAAGGGGGAAAAAGGGGGCGTTTCCAGCCTTGTTGCCGGATGCCCGCTCCCGGTCTCCGCCTGCCCGTCTGCCGGTCACCGGTCACTGCGCGGCCAGTTCCCCGAGCAGCCCCTTGGCCGCCTCGATGACCTGCCCCTCGGGCAGGTCGGGCATGGGCACGTAGAGCCGGTGGTCCGGCGTGAAGCGCATCCCCTTCCACTTCTTCTTCGCCAGCGCGACGAGCCGCAGCGGGTCGATGGGGCTCGACCGGTGGATCGCGAGGATCATGTGGTGCCCGTCGTACTCCATCTTTTCGGCCATGAGGCCCTTCATGAGGTTGCGCAGGCTGATGACCCCGACCAGGCTCTCCACCTCCCGGGGCAGGGGACCGTAGCAGTCCTGCATCTCGTCGCGCATCTCCGCCAGCTCCTCGTCCGAGGCGGCCATGGAGAGCTTCTTGTAGGTCACGAGCCTCCGGTGCGGGTCGGGTACGTAGTTGTCGGGCACGAAGGCCGCGATGCCGAGGTGGATCTCCGGCTTGATCTCCGCCTCCGGCGCCTTTTCGCCCCGCAGCTCCCGGACGGCCCGCTCCATGAGCTGCGTGTACATCTCGTAGCCCACGGCCGAGATGTGCCCCGTCTGGGCCATGCCCACGAGGTTGCCGGCCCCGCGGATCTCGAGGTCCTGCGAGGCGATCCGGAACCCCGAGCCGGGCTCGGTGAATTCCTTGATCACCGTGAGCCTCTTCTGCGCATCGGGCGAGAGCATGGCCCCGGGCGGGATCAGCAGGTAGGCCCGGGCCTCCTCCCTCGAGCGCCCCACGCGCCCCCGCAGCTGGTAGAGCTGCGCGAGGCCGAAGCGGTCCGCGCGGTCGACGATGATCGTGTTGGCCGCGGGGATGTCGACGCCCGACCCGATGATCGTCGTACATACCAGAACATCGAATTCTTTACGAAGGAATTTTACCATGACCTCTTCCAGCTCCCGCGGGGGCATCTGCCCGTGGGCCACGCCGATCTTCGCCTCCGGGACGACCTGCCCGATGCGCCGGGCCATGTGGTAGATCGAGTGGACGCGGTCGTGGATGAAGAACACCTGTCCCTGGCGGGCGATCTCGTCGAGGACGGCCTTGCGGATCACCTCGTCGTCGAACTCCAGCACCCAGGTCCTGATGGATTGCCTCCCCTCGGGGGGCGTGTGGATGATGGAGAGGTCCCGGATCCCCACGAGCGAGAGCTGGAGCGTCCGCGGGATGGGCGTGGCCGTCAGCGTGAGCACGTCCACGAGCGTGCGCAGCTTCTTGAGCCTCTCCTTGTGCGTGACGCCGAAGCGCTGCTCCTCGTCGATCACGACGAGCCCGAGGTCCTTGAACACGATGTCCTTCTGCAGCAGCCGGTGCGTGCCGACGACGATATCGACCGTGCCCTGGGCGATCTTCGCGATCACCTGCTTCTGCTGCTCCCGCGTCTTGAAGCGGTTGAGGACCTCGATCCGCACGGGGTACTTGGCGAGCCTCGCCTGGAACGTCTGGTAGTGCTGCTCGGCGAGGATCGTCGTGGGCACGAGCACCGCCGTCTGCTTGCCGTCCATGGCGGCCCGGAAGGCCGCGCGGATGGCCACCTCGGTCTTCCCGAAGCCCGCGTCGCCGCAGATGAGCCGGTCCATGGGCTTCTCGCCGTCCATGTCGAGGTTGACGTCCTCGATGGCCCGGGCCTGGTCGGGGGTCTCCTCGTACTCGAAGGACGAGGCGAACTCCTCGTAGTAGCGGTCGACGGCGGAGAAGGCGTGTCCCTTCATCGTGTCGCGGGCGGCGTAGAGCGCCACGAGGTCCTCGGCGATGGCCTCGACGGCCTTCTTCACGCGCCGCTTGGCCGTCTCCCAGGCCGTGCCCCCCAGCCTGTCGATGCGGGGTTCCTGCCCGTCGGGGCCGATATAGCGCTGGATCTGGTCGAGGCGGTGGACGGGGATGTAGAGCCGGTCGCCCCCCTGGTATTCCATGAGCAGGAAGTCGTTCTCGATCGTGCCCACCGAGAGCCGCTTGAGGCCCCGGTAGATCCCGATGCCGTGGTCGGTGTGGACCACGAAGTCGCCCTCGTTGAGCTCGCCGAAGGACTGCAGGAACCAGCCCTCGCGGGCCCTGGCGGGGCGGCGCCGGCGGGCCTTCTTCCCGAAGATCTCCTCCTCGCCCGCGACGACGAGCCGCAGCCCGGGCAGGGCGAAGCCCCCCGCGATCTTCCCCTCGCAGAGCACCAGGCGGCCCTGCGCGCCCCGCGGCGCGCAGAGTTCCCCGAAGAAGGGCGCCTGCGCGTGCGTCATCGGCAGGGCGTAGTCCTCGAGAAGGTGGCTCATCCGCAGCCGCTCCTCCTCGCCGGCGCACAGGTAGCAGACGAGGAACCCCTCGCGGGTCCACTCCCGGATCCGATCGGCCATCGGGGCCAGCAGGCTCTCCTCGCGCTGGATGAGGGCGGGCTCCTTCGGCCGCAGGCCCAGGTCCGTCTCGACGGGGATGCGGATCGCCCCGGCGCCGTCCGCCGCGCCGACCTCGATGGTCTCGAGGACGATCCGCGTGCTGCGATCCGCGGCCCGCAGGGCCTCCGGCTCGGTGAGGAACAGAGCGTCCTCCTCGAGGTGGAATTTCTCCTCGTCCCGGGCGCGGAGGAAGAGGCGGCTGATTTCGTTGCGCGCCTTCTCGTCGGCCCGCGCCGTGGCCAGGGGGTCGTCGATGACGACGAGGCCGTCGGCGGGCAGGTAGTCCGCGAGGTTCTCGAGGCCCCCCGCCCCCGACTCGTCCATGTAAAAGAGGGGGAAGAACTGCGGGTTGAGCGATGAGGCCAGGCCGTTTCCGATCATCTCGGCCAGGCGGTCCTTTGCCCGGGCGGGGAGGCCCAGCTCGCCCGCCCGGATCCGGAGATGGCGCAGGGCCCGCCTGCGGGCCTCCTCGGAGAGGACGAGCTCCCGGGCCGGCGTCAGGGTGAACTCGGCCAGCTCCTTCCGGGAGCGCTGGGAGGCGACGTCCATCTCGCGGATCGACTCGATCTCGTCGCCCGACAGCAGCAGCCGGTAGGGTCCCGGCGCCGTGGGCGGGTAGAGGTCGATCACGTTGCCCCGGACGCTGAAATCGCCCCCCTCCTCGACGAGGGGCACCCGGCGGTAGCCCCCCTCGGTGAGCGTCACGGCGAAGCGGTCCCGGTCGAGGGTGTCCCCGATGGACACGGCGGCCATGAAGCCCGCGACGGCGTCCCGCGGCACGACCCTCTGCAGCAGCGCCGCGCGGGGGATGACGACGATGGCGGGTTTCTGTTCGATCAGCGTGCAGAGGACCCGGATGCGCTCGCGCTCCGTGTCCTTCTGGGACGACAGGGTGTCGGGGAGCATGAGGTCCCAGGGGGGCATGAGCAGGACGGCATCGTCGCCCGCGAAGAAGGCCGCGTCCTGCTCGAGCGAGCGTGCCTCGTCGAGGCCCGCACACAGCACGACGACGGTCCGCCGGGTCAGCGCGTGCAGGGCGGCGATGAAGAGGGCCTTCGAGGAGCCCTTGAGGCCCGTCACCCGCGTCTCGCCCCCGCGCCCGATGCTCTCGAGTGCGGCCCGGAAGGCGGGGTCTGCCTGGAGGATTTTCTGCAGTTCGGAATTCACTCGCTGGTTCAAACTCGTTCAGATCCCCTTATAAAGGAAGTCCCCCTTTGGAAAGGGGGATGCGGGGGGACATTGCCATCTCTTGAAGCCTGAAGCCTGCTGCCTTGCGCGAAGCGCATCACCCGACCGCCAGCATGCGGTCCAAACACCGCTTCGCGGGCACCCGGATCGCCTCGGGCACCTTCACGACGGGCGCCATGGCCGTCAGGGCCTTCAGGATGTCCTCGAGGGTCGTGAGCTTCATGGTCTCGCAGATCATCTTCTCCGAGGCGGGGATGAAGGTCTTGCCCGGGTACCGCGTCCGGAGCTGGTAAAAGATGCCGATCTCGGTGCCGACGATGAGCTCGCGGCCCTCCATCCTGCCCGCGTATTCGATGATGCCCGAGGTGCTCCCCACGAAATCGGCCAGCTTCAACACGGCGTCGCGGCATTCGGGGTGTGCGGCGAACTTGGCGTTGGGGTGCCGGGCCTTGACGGCCAGCACCTCTTCCGCGGTCAGGTCGTCGTGGACGGGGCAGGCCCCTCCCCAGGGGATGATCTCCTTGTCGGTGAACGTCGCCGTGTAGCGGGCGAGGTTGCCGTCGGGGATCATGATGACCCTTTTTTCGGCCAGCGAATTCACGACGCGCACGGCGTTGGCCGAGGTGCAGCAGATGTCGCTTGCCGCCTTGACGGCCGCCGAGGAGTTGATGTAGGTCATGACCGCGGCGCCGGGGTATTTCTTCTTCTCTTCCTCGAGGGCCTCCACGGAGATCGTGTCGGCCAGGGCGCAGCCGGCCTCGTACCGGGGCAGCAGGACGGTCTTCTCCGGCGAGAGGATCGAGGCGCTCTCGGCCATGAAGTGGACGCCGGCAAAGACGATGACGTCGGCCTTCGTCCGGGCGGCCTCGAAGCTCAGGCCGAGGGAGTCGCCCGTGAAGTCGGCGATCTCCTGCACCTCGTCGCGCTGGTAGTAGTGGGCCAGGAGGATGCCGTTTTTCTCCCTCAGCAGCGCCCGGATCCTTCTGCTCAATTCGTTCTTGTCCACAGTCGTTCCCTCTTGGGCGTCAGGCCGGCCTCCGTTCCGGTTGCCGGTGAAGGCATCAAATATCAATAATCAGGCCTGACCCCGGGCTTTTCCCGAAGGTCGCTTACGGTGCCTAATATAGGTCATGAAACCCTTGAACTCAAGGCAAAAACCGAAGATCGGGCAGTGGGCAGGTCTGCCCTTGGCTCTTCGTCGCATTCGTCACATCGGCGCGGCTCAATGAGCCAACGGCAGACTTGACCCCTTCTCGGTGGCAGGGTTGACTCCGGGAGGCGATTCGGTTACCCTCTGCCGAAAACGGCATAAGAAGGGATTCGAAATGATCAAGGTAGAAGAGGCCCTGCAGACCATCCTCGAGGGGATCCGCCCCCTCGGGTGCGAGAGGATCCCCATCACCTCGGCCCTCGGCTGCGTCATCGGAGAGGACATCGTCTCGGGCCGCACCATCCCGCCCCTGGCCAACTCGGCCATGGACGGCTATGCCGTCATCGCCGCCGACACGGCCTTTGCGAGCAGGGCCAGACCCGCCGTCCTCGACGTCCTCGAGGACGTGCCCGCCGGCAAGGTGGCCACGCAGCCCGTTCGGAAGGGCCAGGCCATCCGGATCATGACGGGCGCGCCCCTGCCCGAGGGGGCCGACGCCGTGGTGCGCGTCGAGGACACGGAGGCCGAGGGCGGCAGGGTGAAGATCTTCGCTGCCGCCTCCCCGGGCCTCGACATCCGCGAGGCGGGGGAGGACGTGAAGGCGGGCGAGCTCGTCATCGCGAAGGGGAGCGTTCTGCGCGCCGCCGAGATCGGGATGCTCGCCGCGCTGGGCCGCTCCTGCGTGTCCGTCCACCAGCGGCCCGTCGTGGCCGTCGTCTCCACGGGCGACGAGCTCGTCGAGGTCGACGAGACGCCCGGTCCGGGAAAGATCGTCAACAGCAACGGCTACTCGCTGGCGGCCCTCGTCCTGGAGGCGGGGGGCATCCCCCTGCAGGTGGGGATCGCCCGGGACAACCGGGAGGACCTTCTCGCGAAGTTCCGCACGGCGGCGCGGGCCGACATCGTGATTTCCTCGGGCGGGGTCTCTGTGGGGGACTACGATCTCGTCAAGGACATCATGGCCGAGATCGGCAGCCGCATCCAGTTCTGGCGCGTGGCCATGCGGCCGGGCCGCCCGCTGGCCTTCGGCCTGCTGGAGGGAAAGCCCCTCTTCGGTCTGCCGGGAAACCCCGTGTCGTCCATGGTCTCCTTCGAGCAGTTCATCCGCCCCTCGATCCTCAAGATGCGTGGATACCGAAACCTCTTCCGCCGGGCCGTCCGGGCCGAGATGACGAAAGGGTACGAGAAGAAGAAGGGGCTCAAGTACTTCCTGCGTGCCCGCGTCGAGCTGCGCGACGGGAAATACGTCGCCGCCCTCACGGGCGAGCAGGGCTCGGGGATCCTCAAGTCCATGGTGCTCGCCAACGGCCTCGTCGTGCTGCCCGAGGACGTCACGTCGGTCAAACCGGGCGACGAGGTCGCCGTGCAGCTGTTGGACGACACCCTCGATCTCACGCAGGCCCCTGGCTATCTGTGATATAATGATA
Source organism: uncultured Syntrophaceae bacterium (assembly GCA_964429555.1). GTDB lineage: Bacteria > Desulfobacterota > Syntrophia > Syntrophales > UBA2192 > UBA2192. Next base: position 8,981 of record CAYSDD010000015.1, on the reverse strand, counting down.
TAAGAAGAAATCAAGATGCTGAAATAATGATTCACGAGATCGCGCCTTGCATGCTTTTCGGTGGTTAAAGAACTTGTTAATCGAGAACTCTTTGCAACAAATGCAATGAATGTATGTGTCGGATAATATTACAATTGTGATGAATGAGCACATCAGCAAGCATTGACAGCTTTTCCCCTGTGATGCTTGACTGCTGCCAAGATTGAATGTCGGATATTTTTACAAAGTTCAGTTTGCATCTTTAAAATTCGAAACCTCGTTTATTACCAGAAATCGTTTCCACAAGCAGACTTCAACCGATTTATCCGTTGCAGCGTTACGATGGTACGCAAGTTGCTCCTCAAAACCTTTCGACAAAACTAAAGATTCCGAATGTGAATAGGAGAAGGATGTATTGGTTTAACAAGTTTTAATGGTTGCGAGCGGTTAACTTTTCAGGCAGACACATAAGCCGACGGAGTGAGCCCCCCTCCTCTCCCTCCTTACGGTCCGTGAAGAATGTCGCCAGGCGCGATCATAAGGCACGGGCACGCATTGAATCTCTCTCAGTATCCGGATCAGTCACAGTATGTCATAAATATTGTTGGTCACCTGAACGAATATTGGACGTTGCCTTCGCTGAACCTCCAATAAATGAAAACGCCGTTCGGACGGCGCCAACAAATTTTGTAGTGACATGGCAAAACCCTTTATGGAAGGGCGTTCTATCGAATGATCGGAAAAAAACTTTACAAAAAATATTTTGGTTGAATTTCGCGAGTTTCGTTTCGATTCGTTGCATTAAAGGCGGATACCAGCACGACCGGTTGGCATTTCTGGAACGGCTTATGCTCTGGTCTCCGGCATCGGGATGCAAGATCCTTACGGCCCAGAAGGAGAGCAACAGCATCTGGGTTGCTATGGGAGGGGCCGTAAACTTACCTGTAGAAGTGGTGCCGCAGGCCCGGCAATCTGGATTTGCGGCACGGAGCACAAAAGGCCGGGAATGGAGATTTTCGGTCGCAGAGAAGGTCTGTACTCAAGACAGATATAACGTGAATCGCAAACGAAAAGACAACCAGGAAAGGGGGGAGCGACAGGGCACAAGAGAAAAAAACAGATAACGAACGGAAGGAAAATCCATAAAATTCTGAACTCACAATTTATACCAAGGAGGATTGAGAATGGAAAAGCTGATTCGTTTCTTCAAGGATGAAGAGGGTGCCACCGCGGTCGAGTACGGGCTGATGGTCGCAATCATTGCTATTGGGATCATTCTGGCTGTGCAGGGCGTGCGCGACGCGCTGATCGACCTTTTCACACGCGTTGCCGCGGCTCTCGCCTAATGCATGTACCCCGCGTTGAGGGGGTATGCATCCGGTTTTGCAATACCCCCTCAACGACGGAATTCGCACCTTCAATTATCTCTGGAGCGGGAGACTGCAATCATGAAAAAAGGGGACCGCCGATCTACAGGAATCCTTTCGAAGCGACGACGCACCCGGCGAATTTCTTTGTGCTGCCTGCCGGTAGGGCAGGATAGGGGGGCAACCGCCGCCGAGTACGCGATCCTTCTCGGTTTTATTTCCGGTGCGATCTTCGCGGCGGTGACCACTTTCGGGCGTGCTGTTGCCGGTCTATTCAGGTCGGCTGCGATAGGTTGGTGATTCAGCAGGGATATAACAAGGCATTCTTTATCAAGCGCAGGATTATGGACAGCTATCTTCCTTTGTTTATAGCCATGGTATTGCTTCCGGCGAGCGTGTTCGATCTGCGCCAGCGTCGGATCCCGAACGCATTGACGTATACAGCGATGGCAGCGGGCATCTTTTACTGGTCGTATCTCAATGGTCTGAACGGCTTTACGCATGGGACCGTTGGATTGTTTCTGGGTATCGGCTTACTAATTGTATTTTATCTCATGGGAATGATGGGTGCTGGTGATGTGAAACTCATGGGAGCTGTTGGCAGCTTCCTGGGTCCGAAGGGAGTGTTTATCGCTTTTCTCTACAGCGCAATCGTCGGCGGTCTCTACGCCCTTCTTGTTCTGGCGAGGCATAAAGCGTTGAAACAGACGGCAAGCCGGTATGGATTCATGGCCAAGGGTTATATGACTACCGGGCAATTGTTTTACATCCCTCCGGAAGAGGGAAAACTGCCGCCGCTCTGCTACGGGTTAGCCATTTCCCTCGGGACGGGGATACACGTCCTGAGGTCGTTATAGAACGCGTGATTAGGGATCGCTCTCTTGTAACGATGCAGCGGCACCCGCTGCGCAAATAAAGGAGGCATCAAGACCATGAAGCAGTTCTGGAGCAAACTGGCGGACAAGCAGAAGCCGCTGCTGCTGTTCGGCTGCGCCGTTGCCATCGCGCTTGTCGTCACCGTCCTGACCTACGGGTGGCTCAAGCAGTCGATCGGCTCCCAGGCGCAGGCCCGGGAGACGCAGCCGGTCGTCGTGGCGGCCGTGGACATCCCCTGGGGTACGCTGATTACGGCAGGGATGGTGAAGACCACGCCCTTCCTGAAGGAAAGCCTGGCGCCCGGCCACTTTGCGGACCCGGCGCAGGTTGTCGGCCGGACGATCGTACAGCCCGTGAAGACGGGCGAGCCGATCTTTGAGACCAAGCTTGCCCCGACCACCGTGGCCGCCGGCGGTGTCGCGGCGCTGGTGACCCCGAAGAAGCGGGCCATGGCCGTCAAGGTCGACAAGGTCGTGGGCGTTTCAGGCTTCATCCACCCCGGCAACCGCGTGGACGTCCTTGTGACCATCTCAAAGGCCGAGAGGGCCAATCACCCGGAAACGAAGATCGTCCTCGAGAACATCCTGGTCTTGGCGACGGGAACGGAACTGGAAAAAACGGGCAGGCAGGAGAAGCCCTCGCAGGTCGACGTGATCACCCTGGAAGTGACGCCCGAGGAAGGTGAGAAGCTGGCCCTGGCCGCCACGGAAGGCAAGCTGCAGCTCGCCCTGCGCAACTTCGCCGACAACAGCTCGGCAGAGACCCGGGGGACCACGATTCCGGCCCTCTTTTCCAGGGCTGCAACCCCGCCGGAAAAGCCCGCGAAGCAACCCGCAACCCGTAAATCCGCACCGGCGCCCTCCTACACCGTCGAGACGATCAGGGGCAGCAAGGTCACGGAAACCAACTTCAAATAGGGGGAAAAGGGAGCCATGAAAATTCGACCCATCACGCACACCTCGGCCGGGGCAGTTCTCAGCTTGCTCCTTCTGTTCGTCCTCGTCGCGCCGCAGCTCTGCGATGCCGCCGGACCGACAGCGGTCACCGTGAACAATCTCCCTACCAAGAAGCTCAGCCTCGCCGTGGGGAAATCGACCGTCGTCGAGTCCGCCGACCCCATCAGGCGCGTCTCCGTCGCCGCGCCCGAGATCGCCGACACGGTCGTTCTCTCGGCCCGCCAGATCTACGTGACGGGAAAATCCTCGGGGCTCACGACGATCACGCTGTGGAGCGACGCGAACCGCGTCTCCGCCGTCTTCGACGTGGAGATCCTCCCCGACGTGGCCGCGCTCAAGGAGAAGATCCACCAGATCTTCCCGAACGAGAAGGACATCAAGGTCCTCGGGACACATGAAAGCATCACCCTGTCGGGTACCGTCTCCAGCGCGGGGAACCTGAACCAGATCGTCCGTCTCGCCGAGGCCTACGCCCCGAGGGACAAGAATACCTCCAAGCCGCATCTGCTAAACCTCGTCGACGTCGGCGGGGTTCACCAGGTCATGCTGGAGGTCCGCGTCGCCGAGATGTCCCGCAGCCTCCTGCGGCGCCTGGGGGTCAACTTCTCCTATCTCAGCGAGAGCGGCACGAACTTCGGGATCTCCCTGCTCAACAGCCTCACGAGGCTTCCCGCGGCGGGCTGGCCCGGCAACCCCCTGACCGTGGGCGACAACATCAACTGGGCCTTCCGCTTCACGGGCGCCGGCGCCACGTGGACGGGCTTCATCGACGCGCTGAAGGAAAACGGGCTCACGAAGGTTCTTGCAGAGCCCACTCTCATAACCCTCAGCGGCCGCTCCGCCAGCTTCCTGGCCGGCGGCGAGTTCCCCATCCCCGTGCCGCAGGCCACCGGAGGCGCCACGACGATCACCATCGAGTACAAGACCTTCGGCGTGGGCCTGAACTTCACGCCCACCGTGCTGAGCAACGGCAAGATCAGCATGGCGGTCAACCCCGAGGTCTCGGACCTGGACTTCACCCGGGCCGTGGCGGTCCAGGGGTTCCTGATCCCGAGCGTCAACACGCGGCGCGTCTCGACGGTGATCGAGCTGGGCGACGGCCAGAGTTTCGCCGTGGCCGGGCTCCTCAAGGACGACATCCGCGAAGACGTCAAGAAGTTCCCCGTGCTGGGCGACATTCCGGTCCTGGGGGCCCTGTTCCGCAGCACCTCGTTCCAGAAGAACGAGACGGAGCTCATCGTGATCGTGACGCCCCACCTCGTGAAGCCGCTCGACATGGCGAAGCAGACCCTGCCGACCGACGCCTTCATCGAGCCCGACGACTTCGAGTTCTACCTCCTGGGGGCGACCGAGGGCCGGGAAAAGAAGACCACCGCCAAATCGCCGGCCGCCTCCGTGCCCGGGCTCAAGAAGGGCAGCGGCCTCGAGGGCGACTTCGGCTACATGAAACCCTGACCGACGGAAAGGAGAACCCATGAGAACCCACATCGCAATCGCCCTCGTCCTGCTCTTCGGTGCCGGTCTGCTTGTGTCCTGCGCGCCCACGCGGGTGGAGATGGACTACGGGACCTCGCACAAGCTGCAGATGGTCAACCAGATCGCCAACCCCGAGGCGGGGAAGGACCTCAAGCCCGTCGAGGGCATGGACGGCCAGACCTCGTCTGTGGTGATGACCAAGCACCGCAAGGAGTTCGAGAAGCAGGAGAAGCAGCAGGCCCCGATCTTCAATATCACCACCCCGAGCAAGTGAGAGCGTGAGGGGCGGCAAGGAAACGGCCCATGGCACGGCAGGGATGTCTCGGCAAAATGAGCAGGGGAAGCACGGTGGTGGAGTTTGCGCTCACCCTGCTCGTCTTCATCACCCTGCTTGTTGCGATCATCGAGTTCGGGTGGCTGTTCTTCGTCCAGCACACCCTGCAGTACGCCACGCGGGAAGGGACGCGGCTCGCCCTCGTCGGGCGGACGATCAACGACCCGTCGGGAAACCCCATGACTCGGGTGGACTCGATCGTCCGGACGATCCGGGATGCGGCATCCCTGGCGGTGAGTCCCGATGCGGTCCTTGTCGCCGTCTACCCGGTGAGCGCGACCTTCGGCGACCCGTCAAACTGGCAGGACCTGCAGGATGCCGGGGATCCCAGGGATTACATGCGGGTGCGGACGCGGGTCGTCCACACCTTCTTCACGCCGCTGATCAGGGCCTTTTTCCCCGGGGGGCAGATCATCCTGCAGGCGGAAGGGACGTATCGGAACGAGGAGTTCGACGAGTGAACGCCGCATGAGCGGGCGTTTCCCATCATGACAGGATTGACAGAAGATGAGCAGCACGAGACCGAATCACAGGAAAAGGATTCTCACCTCCATTGGCGGCCATTCTCAAGGGCAGCGGGGGGCGGCCCTTGTGGAACTGGCGTTCCTCCTTCCGATCCTGATCGTCATGGTCCTGGGCATCATCGATTTCGGGAGGCTCATCCACGCCCGGCTCGTGGTGACCAACGTGAGCCGCGAGGGGGGAAGCCTCGGCTCCCGGGACATCCGCGTGGGCAACCAGCTGGTGAACATGCTCCTGTCCTCGGCTGCGCCCTTCAACCTCAGCGGCGGCGACGGGCGGATCTACGTCACCAAGATCCGGGCGGGCGAGAGCCTGCTCGACCCGGAGCCCTACATCCATAGCCGGGCGACGGGGGGGGAACTCGTTGTGCCGAGCGGGATCACGGGCAACGTCGGGGACACGCCCGGAGGGCTCCAGGACCCGATCTACGGCCGTCTGCGGTTCAGGGCGGCGAACAACACCTCGGACATCTCGGAGGTGACGATCGTGGAAGTCTTCTACCTGTACCGCACGATCACCCCGCTTCCCGAGTTTGTCCAGAACATCATCCTGCCGGATCGCGGCGGCATCCTCATCGGAAGCCGGGCGACCTTTTAGGGGGCATCATGAAGGAGAACAGGAACACCGTTTTGAAAACCCTCGGCAAAAGGATCGGCAGCAACCGCGGCGCCTTCGCCGTCATCTTCGCCCTCGTGCTACTCGTGCTCCTGGGGTTCATGGCCCTGGGTATCGAGGCGGGCCGCTGGTACCTCGTGCGGGCTGAGCTTGCCAAGGGGGTGGACGCGGGGGCCCTCGCGGCGGCGAAGAACATCTCGAACCCCTATGTCGACCCCGTCGTGATCGCCCGTGAGTTCGGGGAGGAAAACTTCCGGGCCGGCTACATCGACACCCCAGGTTCCGGGACGGGCGTGGTCCAGTTCACGGCCGAGATGCTGGCGGAAAACCGGGTGAGCGTCAGGGGCGACGTGAATGCCAGGGCCCACTTGGCGCGGCTCTTCGGCGTCGAGACGATCCCCGTGACCGTCACGGGCGTCGCCCAGCGAAGGGACGTGGAGATCATGCTGATCCTCGACCGCTCCGGCTCCATGGCGGGTCAGAAGATGACAGACCTCAAGCGGGCGGCCAACAGCTTCCTCGACTTCTTCGTGGAGACCCAGTCCGAGGACCGGGTGGGGCTTATCAGCTTCGCCACCACCGTCACCCTGGACCGGCCCCTGGGCAGCGATTTCGTCGACCCCATGCGGAGCGCGATCAACGCCATGACGGCCGTGGGCGCAACGAACACGGAGGATGCCCTCGACCGGGCCGGCGGGACAGGCAGCTTCACGGACCAGTCGGGCCTCCCGGGCGACCGGCGCGTCCAGCAGTTTGCCGTCTTCTTCTCCGACGGCATGCCCACGGCCCTGAGGGACCGCTTCCGCTACGACGGCCAGGAATACGACGGGGTCGCCTACGGCGTCGGTTCGTCGGGTCACGCCAACTGCCGGACGTCGGATTACCCCTACATGAGCGTGTACAACCGGCTTCACCGGCCCACGGGAACCAACAACTTTTACCCCGATGTCAATCCCGCAACGACAGGCGACGGCAGGAGGACAGGCGGGTCGGCTGCAACGAATTGCTGCTGCCCGAGATACCTGAACACGAAATGGTATGTCTTCGAGGCCCTGCCCGTGCCCGGTTACACGGCGGAGCATTGCAGCATCCCCATGAACAGGCTGCTTCCCCATTTCTGTGACGTGACCCGGCAGCTCGCCCTGCAGAATGCCCAGATCCTGAAAAACAAGGGGATCAAGATCTACGCCGTGGGGCTGGGGTCGAGCAGCGAGATCGACCCGGCGTTTCTCCGCAGCCTCTCCAGCGGGGAGAGTTACACGTACATCGCGCCGACCTCGTCGGAACTGGAGGCGATCTTCATCCGGATCGCCAGGGACATCAAGCTGAGGCTCGTGCAGTAGCAGCCGGCCATGCGTCATCAGAACAGACACCGAGGTGACAGGACATGTTAACCCGCAAGAAAACCGTGAGACTGGAGATCCGAAACGAAAGGGTCCGGGAGCATTTCGCCGTCGTCATCGCGTCCATGGAGGGGTTCCTGGTCCAGAGCATGCATGACACGATGCCCGCGGATCTTCTCATCCTGGAAATCGGCGACGACACGGCCCAGGATTTCGACACCCTGTCCCGCGCCCGGTCAACGGGCAAGGCAAGGGACTTTTTCCTCACGTCAAAGAACGCGAGCCCCGACGTGCTGATCCAGGCCCTCCGCCTGGGCGTCAAGGAGTTTATCACGCAGCCCATCAACGAGGTGGAGCTGCGCAAGGCCCTGATGAAGTACCGCGACGGCGGGGAGACCGCGCCGGCCCAGCCGAAGGGCCCCGAGCGCAAGGGGCAGATCATCAACGTCCTCGGCGTCAAGGGCGGCGTGGGCACGACGACCATCGCCGTGAACCTCGCCGACAGCCTCGTGAGGCTCGACGGGCAGCCGACGGTGGCCCTCATCGACATGAACCGCCTCTTCGGCGAGATCCCGCTCTTCCTGAGCCTGGAGCACGTCTTCAACTGGGTGGACATCTCGAAGAACATCGCGCGCCTCGACGCCACCTACCTCACGGGCATTCTCTACCGGCACCGCTCGGGCCTCCGGGTGCTGCCCTCGCCGGACCGCGTGGACGACAAGTACACGGTGACCCCGCAGGTCATCGAGGCGATGCTGAGACTGATGCGGACCATGTTCGACTACGTCATCATCGACGGCGGCCAGTCGGTGGACGACATCTCGAAGACGATCCTGCGCGGCGCCGACAAGGTGCTGCTGGTCGCCGGGTTGAGCCTGCCGTGCCTCATCAACGTGAAGAAGCTCCTGAAGATCTTCCGCGACCTCGGCTATCCCCCCGAGCCCTGGGTGGAGGTGGTGATCAACCGCTTCGACAAGAGATCCGTCATCACGCTGCGCGAGGCGGAGCAGAGCACGGGCAAGAAGGTCTTCTGGGCGGTGCCCAACGACTTCAACGCCACGATGAGCGCCATCAACCAGGGCAAGCCCCTGTCCATGGTCGAGCCGGGGGCCGAGGTGACCGAGGCCATCGCGGAGATGGCCGCCGCGCTGGCGGGCCGGCAAACGGGCGGCGGCCGGGAGAAGGAAAAGGAACGGCGCGCTTTTTTGGGGCTAAAGCTGTACTGAGAGGTGTGAGGCATGCATAGAGGAAGCCGCATGTCGATAGCGGTCATTGCGAGCGGAGCGAAGCAATCTCGAGCGATTTACGGGATTGCCGCGTCGGGCTCTCGCCCTCCTCGCAATGACAGGACAACGGAAAGGAAAGACGACATTCTGCATTCAGGATCCGAGCAGAGGGACTGAACAAGGAAAGGACAAGACGATGGCGATCCCCAGAGAGAAACCGATGGTGTTCCTGATCACCGACGAGTACAACGAGCTCAAGGGCAAGGTCCACGACCGCCTGGTGGACA
>CAYSDD010000014.1:0-15878 GCA_964429555.1 uncultured Syntrophaceae bacterium | reverse complement strand
GCGATCCCCCTGCTGGAGAAGGCCCTGAGGGTCCTGCCCGACGACCGTCACCTCCAGGCCGACTACGCCCTGTGCCTCGTCTGGACGGGGGCGTACCAGAAGGCCGTCGAGTTCTACGCCCCCCGCGAGAAGGACCTCCGCGAGATCCGCTACCTTCCCCGCCACATGGCCAGGGCCTATTACGAGATGAGGGCATACCCGAAGGCGCTCGAGCTCTACCGGCTCGGGCTATCCTACGACCGGTCGGATGACGAGGCCTTCAAGGGCGTCGTCTACACGCAGATGCGCATGGGTGACGGCGCGGGGGCCTACGCCACATGGCTCGAGGCGAAAGAGGGCGGCCGGGTATCGGCCTCGGCGCTCGAGGCCGTCAAGGTGGCCCTGCTGGAGCAGTACGGCGCAAGCCTCGAGGCCCTCGCGGTCGCAAAGGGAGGCCGCGTGGGCCGGCCGGATCAGCTCCAGTCCCTCGAGCTGGACCGCGCCGTGACGAAACTGCGGTGGGGGCTCGTCGACGAGGCGATCGCGGAGATCGAGGCGATCCTGGAGAAGGACCCCGGCAATCTCCGGGCCCGCGGCGACTACATCGTCGCCCTCCGGCAGAAGGACCGGATGCGCGACGCCCTTCGGCAGTTCGACCTCTACCGCGCCTCCGGCCGGCCCGTGCCCTGGTGGGTCAACCAGGCCGTGGCCGACGCGTACCTCTACCTTCGCAGACCGGAGGAGGCGGAAATCTTCTACAGGAAGGTCCTCGAGGCCGACCCCGACCAGTTCGCAGCCACGATGGGGCTCTTCTCCGTCTACTCCGATACGCGGCGGTGGACCGAAGCCTCGGAAACCCTCGATCGGCTCCAGGCCATCGTCGAGAAGCAGAAGAAGGCCCTGGCCTGGAACGAGTCGGTCCTGGCGAAGCAGCGCGCGCTAGCGGATTCCAACAGCCTGATCACGACCCGCGGCTGGTTCCTTCTCTACCGGGACAAGCTTCGCGAAGGCCAGGCCTACTTCGAGCACTACCTGGCCGAGGCGGCCTCCGAGACGGGCCTGCGGTCGGGCCTGGCCCACGCCTATCTCTGGCGCAACCAGCCCCGGCGGGCCCTCGAGCAGTTCGAGATCAACCGCAGCCTCGACCCGCAGGACTTCCGCAGCCTCACGGGCCTGGGCTGGACGCTCAACACCCTGAACTACAAGCGAGAGGCGCGGGCGCTGGCCGACGAGCTGCATCAGAAATACCCGACGAATCTCACGGTCTCCGATCTCCGGGAGACGTTGAGGGTCGAGGACATGTGGCGCCTGCAGCCCGAGTTTCGCTTCGTCAGGGAGTTCGACGGCGCCACGGAGTACTGGGCATCCCTGCTGCTCGAGAAGCCGATCACCCCGCTCTTCAGCCTCTATGCCCAGATCCTGCGGGAGGAGGCCTGGGCGGACGAGGACGACGGGACGACCAACCGGCAGGACTGGGACCGCTTCGGCCTCGGGTTCCGCTGGATTGTCCTGCCGCAGCTCATCTGGTGGCAGTCGGTGAGCCTCGACTACACCCGGGGCGACGACGTCGGCATCGACACGCGCCTCTTCTGGTGGCCCACGGACCCGCTGCGCATCACGACGGGCTTCAACACGTTCAGCCTGAGCGTGCCCATCCGGGCCAGGGCCCGGGGGATCACGGCCGACAGCGCCTATGTCGACGTCCTCTGGCTCGAGAGCGACCTGCGCGAGTACGGCGCCGCCGTGGGCGCCCAGTGGTTCTCCGACGACAACGTCTACGTCTCCGGGACGGCGCGCTACGACCAGAACGTCTACCACAGCCCCGACCTGAAGGTCCGGGCGGGCCTTGCCCTGGGGTACGGCACCTACTCCAAGCAGGAGGTGGACTACTACAGCCCGGAGTACGAGTGGAGCGCCCTTCTGACCTCGGCCGTCCAGTGGGTCAACCACATCCGCTACGAGAAGAAGTGGACCTCCGCCGTCTACCTGCGCGCGGGCTTGAGCGGCGAGAACAACTACAGCACCTACCCCGTGGCGGGCATCACCTTCGAGCAGGTCTACGTCCACTCGAAGACCTTCAACGTCACGGGCAACGTTTCCTACGATCTCAGGGTCTACGATGGGGATTACACGCATGTGGTCGGGGCCTATGTCACACTCAACTGGTACTTTTAACATGGCGAAGGGCTTAAGGCGTAAGGCAAGAGGCATGGGCAAAGACCGAATCGCCCTGGTCGCCCTGGCGGTCATGTTCATTGCCGTGACGCCTGCCGCAGCGGCGGAGCCGTTCATCACGCTGACCTACCACGACATCCCCGAGACGCCCGTCGAGAAGGACGACATCTCGCAGAAGGACTTCATCAACCAGATCGAGTACCTGCGAAGCCACGGGTTTTCCTTTGTGAGCCCGGCGGACATCCTGGCGGCCTCGCGGGGCGCCAGGCCGCTGCCCGAAAAGGCCGTTCTCATCACCTTCGACGACGCCTACGAGAGCTTCTACCGGTTCGTCTACCCGGCCCTGCGCCTCTACAACATCCCCGCGGTGCTCTCCGTCGTCACCTCCTGGATCGACAACCCCGAGACGTCGGCCTACAAGACGAAGCGCTTCATGAGCTGGGCGCAGATCCGCGAGGTGGCCGACTCGGGCCTCGTGACGGTGGCATCCCACAGCTCCCGACTGCATCGGATGCTGCAGGTCAACCCCGTGGGCAACATCGAGCCGGCGCCGGCGGCGTTCCTGTATTTCCCTGAAACAGGGCGCTACGAGACGGAGGCCGAGTTCCGCGCCCGCATCCGCGAGGACCTGGCCGCGAGCATCGACACGCTATCGGCACGGCTGGGCCGCAGGCCCACGATCCTGACCTGGCCCTACGGCAGCTACAACGAGATCGGCGTCGAGGAGGCCAGGAAGCTCGGCTTCGAGATGCTGCTGACCCTCAACGAGGGATACTCGCAGGTCGGCAGGCTCGACCGCGTCAACCGCTATTACATGGAGGCCCAGCTCGACTGGCTCGAGTCCTTCAAGGCCGCCATGTCGCGCGGCATGCGCGAGGGGTACCGCATCAGGGGCGTCCAGGTCGACCTCGACCTCATCGTCAGCAGGAACTCCATGGAGGAGAGCAACCGCAACCTGGGGTTGCTGCTCGACCGGCTCGTGCAGATGGGCGTGAACACCGTGTTCCTCCAGGGCTTCAGCGACAGGGACGCCACGGGCAACGTGAAGTCCCTCTACTTTGCCAACTCGGTGCTCCCCGTCGACCTCGATTTCCTCAGCCATGCCGTGAACCGCATCCGCTCGCGGGAGATGAAGGTCTTCGTCTGGATGCCGGCGCTGGCCTACGAGCTGCCCGATGCGGCGCTCAACGAGGAGCTCAAGGTCCGGGAATGGAAGGGCGGCAAGCCCGGGGTCACCTCGTCGTGGTACCGCCGGCTCTCCCCCTTCGACCCCCGAAGCCTGGAGGCGGCGAGGAGGATCTTCGCCGACCTGGCGGCCCGCGTGCAGTTCGACGGGATCCTGGTCCAGGACGATGCCTACCTGGCCGAGACGGAGGACTTCCACCCCGCCGCCGTCGAGGCCTTCCGCAGGCGACACGGCGTATCCCCCGATCCGGAGACGCTGAGGGCGGACAAGGAGCTCAACTCGAAGTGGGTCGCCTTCAAAACGGAGGCCCTCGACCGCCACGTCGACGAGCTCGTCAAGACCGTCCGGACCTACCGTCCCGGCGCGGCCGTCGCCCGAAACCTCTACAGCTCCGTCGTCACGAACCCCGAGGCGACACGGTGGTTCGCCCAGGACCTGAAGCGTTACCTCGAGCGATACGACTACACGGTCCTCATGGCCTACGCCGCCATGGAGGGCAGGAAGGACCGGCGGGCCTGGTATCGCGAGCTCTTCCGTGCGGCCGGGGGCGAAAAGACCGCCGACCGGCTGGTCTTCAAGCTGCAGGCCTACGACTGGAAGACGGGGGCGTGGCTGGGCGACGCGGCGCTCAGGGACGACCTCACGTTCCTGCTCGCCCTGGGCGCACGGCACGTGGCCTACTACCCCGACAACGTGTTCCTCAACAGACCCGATGCCGACACGGTCGCCGTGATCCTCTCGGCCCGGGACGAGGTGAAGCGGACGGAGTCTCCGCCGGAGATCGCGCCGGAGGGGGCTCTCGAGAGGCTGTTCAGGAAGCTGTTCAGCCCCAACCCGTAACCGACCCCGAACAGGAAAGCCGGCGGGACGGGACCCTGCAGCCCCCCGCCCCCGACGGGAACAGGATATGTCGATCTACGAGATCATCGGGCTCTTCGTCTTCCTCTACCCGCTCTACATGAGCATCGTGTGGATGATCGGGGGCATCCTCTTCAGCCTGCGCCGCGAGGGCAAGGCGGAGCCGCGGCTGGAGGTCTGCCCCTATTTCACCGTCATCGTCCCCGGCCACAACGAGGAGCAGGTCATCGAGGAGACGGTCCTCAACCTCAAGGACCTCAACTACCCGAACTACGAGGTCATCGTCGTCAACGACGGCAGCACCGACGCCACCCGGGAGATCCTCGACCGTCTCGTGGCGGAACACTCGAGCTGGCTGCGGGTCATCCACCTGGAGCCCAACAGCGGAAAGTCCAAGGCCCTCAACGCGGGCATCCTGGTGAGCCGGGGCGAGTTCATCCTCACGATCGACGCCGACTGCCTCGTCGACAAGGACGTGCTCAAGTGGATGGCCCATCACCTGGTGAACTTCCCCCGCGTGGGGGCCGTCACGGGCAACCCGCGCGTGCGCAACCGCACGTCGCTTCTCGCGAAGATCCAGGTCGGCGAGTACTCCAACATCATCGGCCTCATCAAGCGCACCCAGCGCATCCTCGGGAAGGTCCTCACCGTCTCCGGCGTGATCGCCGCCTACCGCAAGAGCGCCGTCATCGAGTGCGGCCTCTTCGACAGCGACACCGTCACCGAGGACATCGACATCACCTGGAAGCTCCAGCGCAAGTTCTGGGACATCCGCTACGAGCCCCGGGCCCTGTGCTGGATCCTCGTCCCCGAGACCCTCAAGGGTCTCTGGCGCCAGCGGGTGCGCTGGGCCCAGGGCGGCGTGGAGGTGCTGCGCAAGCATCTCGACATCTGGAAGGACCACCGGCACCGCCGCCTCGTCCCGGTGTACATCGAATACGTCCTGGGCATCCTGTGGGCCCACACCTTCATGGCCATGGTGTTCCTCTGGCTCTTCTTCGTCGTCATGGACGGCGTTTGCCGCTATGCCCAGGTGCCGGTCTGTGAGCCCGTCCTCGCGGTCTACAACCGGTTCTTTCTCGGCTGGAACCCCCTGTACCCGCGCTGGTACGGGGCCATCCTGGGCCTGGCGTGCCTGATGACCTTCCTGACGAGTTTCTTCATCGACCTGCGCTATGAGAACCGGGCCTTCGTCAAGTACTACTTCTTCGTGATCTGGTACCCCGTGGGCTACTGGATCCTGTCGTCGCTGGCGGCCATCAAGGGCGTCTACAACTTCACGTTCCGCAGCAAGGAGGTAACGGTCAGATGGAAAAGCCCGGACAGGGGCCTCCACACCCTGAAGTCTTCGTCCAGGACGAAGTGAAATCGCCCCTGCGAAAATTCATCGAGGACACCATCACCGTCGTCTGCTGGGGGATCTATCTCTACCTGCTGCTGCCGCTCTTCACCCTGGTGCTCTGGGTCTTCGGCGTCCAGACCATCTACGACCAGATCATCGGGGAGAAGGGCTACGAGGAGCTTGCCCGGCTGCTGCAGAACGGGGGCGTCACGGTGCTCGTCATCTTCCTGATCGTCTCGGGCTGGACCTACTACAACTACCTCTGGTTCCTGCGCCGGGGGGAGAGGCGCGGCGGGCAGGTGAAGATCAGCAGCGACGTGGAGATGGCGGGGATGCTCGCAACGGACAGCACGGCCATGGAGGCAATCCGCCGGTCCCACCGCCTGGAGATCCGCGTCGACGGCCCCCTGTATCGGATCAGAACCAGGGAATAACGGGCCCTCCAGCCCGGTCCCATGCCCCGGCCGGTTCGGGTTTCTACTCCCTGAGTCGCTGCCGGAAGACGTCGGCGATCTCTCTTGTCTCGTCGCTTTTCCTGCCGTAACAGTCGAGGACCTTCTGGTTCAGCTCTGCGAAATTCACGGGCTTCACGAGGTACCCCTCGATGCCGAATTTCGCGCAGGCCAGGACATCCTCCTTCGAATCGAGGCTGCTGACCACGATGAGGGCCGTCGTCGAATCCTCCCTGCGGATTTCCCTGAGCAGGTTGTAGCCGCTCTTGCAGGGCAGCATGAGATCCGTGATGACGATGTCCGGTTTGAACTCCCGGTATTGCTTGGAGGCGACCTCCCCGTCCTCCGCGAAGGCTTTCTCGAAGACCCGGTCCGATAGCCGGTTTTCGTACAGCTTCCGCTCGACCTTGTTGTCCTCGACGATCAGGATCTTCAGCTTCTCCGGGACCCCCGGCTTCTTCCCCGCCAGGATCGGGTTCAGGATGGCCAGGAACTCGTCCGGCGTGAAGGGCTTCTGGATGTAATCGGCGGCTCCCAGTTTCATGCACTCGACGGCGAGCTTCACTTCGGCCATGCCCGTGACCATCAGGCAGACCGTATGCGGCGTCGCCGCCCGGATCTTTTTCAGGAGATCCTTCCCGTTCATCCCGGGCATGTTGACGTCGATGAGCGCGAGATCGAAGACCTGTCCCGACTCCAGCGCCTCGACCGCGTTCATGGGATCCGGGTCGAGCCGGATGTTCGTGATGCCCGCCATCTGCAGGCATCGCTTCATGCTGTCCAGAAAATCCTGCTCGTCGTCGATGACGATCACGGAGTGATTCATCGCCTGCGCCCCTATTCTCCGGCTGAGAGTCGTGCGGTGTCGGTCGGCGCGGGGCCCCAGGGCAAGCGGCCGCCGTACCGCAACGATTCCTGCTCATGATTGCGGGGTTGCAAATCCCGGGCCATTCCCCGGCAGGGCAGGGGGCCGGGATGGCGGGTGCTAGAACGCCTGGATTGCGAACAGCAGCGCCGGCAGCACGAGGGCGAGCAGGGCCGTCGTGACGAACCAGCACGAGTTGGCCAGGTCGAGGTCGAGGTCGTAGACCGAGGGCGGGATGAGGGCGTTGAAGGCCACGGGCATCGACGAGAGGATCAGGACGACCTTGAGCGGCAGCCCCCCGTCGATCAAGCCGAAGCCGAGGCTCCAGGCGAGCGTCGAAGCCATCAGGGGCACGGCGGCGAACTTGATGGCCGCCACGGCGGCCGACTCCCGCAGGTAGTCTCCCACCCGGCGGAACCGCAGGGCGAGCCCCACGGAGACAAGCAGCATGAAGGCCCCCAGCGGGATGAAGACGGCGTTGACGGGGCCGTAGATGACGGGCCGCTCGAGGCCGCTCGCGTTGAGGGAGCCGCCCAGGGCGAGGGCCGTGACCGAGACGAGGATCAGCGGGTCGCGCGCAAGGCCCTTCACCCGGTCCCAGCGGCCTTCGGCCGCCGCGCTGCCGCTGTAGTGCTTCGCGATGGGAAAGCCGATGCCGTAGTAGGAGAGCTCCTCGAAGATCTTGTAGATGGGCACGAGCGCGAAGCCCGGCTCGCCCAGGTAGAGATAGCAGACGAGGGCGCCGATGGAGCCGATGTTGGTGAAGGAGCCGCAGCAGAAGAGGGACCCCGTCTTGTTCGGCGGCAGCCGCAGGAGCCTGGCCGCCCCCAGGGCGAGCACGCCGCCCGCGACGACGGCGAAGAGGCCCACGAGGGGAAGGGCCGCGAGGGCCGCATCCCGGATGCTCACGATCCAGGTGGCGCCCACGATGGCCACGGGGTTCACGAAGAGCAGCGCCGAGCGCTGGAGCCCCTTGCGCAGCGCGTCGACGGGGAGGGGCAGGCGGATGACCCCGCGGGCCGCGAGCACCTGGATCGCATAGCCCAGGAGAAGCCCCGCGAGGATGACGGCGAAGGAGGTGAGCAGCTTTGCGGCGATCATCGGTGCATGGACCCGCCGGGGAAGAATCCCGCCCGCGTCTTATACCCCGGCCGCAACGTCGACTGCAACCCCGACATGCCGGCCGGCGGGGCGGACGCAAAAAAAGGCCGGCCGAAATCCGGCCGGCCCCCTGCCGTGCGGGACAAATCCCGGGGTTCTCAGTTCGGCGAGGCCTGGACGATTCCGACCATCTCCCGCGCGTTGTCCATTTCCTTCACCAGCCGGGCCAGGGCCTCCTCGTAGTCCTGCCGGTTGAGCCCCAGGCGTTCGAGGGCCCCGTCCGCCCCGTCGTAGGCCAGTCCGTCGGCGCCCCGGCCGATGCCCAGCATGAGACAGCCCTGGTCGGCGAGGTGGACGAGCCAGGGCATCCGGCCCGTCTTGTCCTGCAGGCGGTCGGGCCGGTGGTGGAAGGCGATCGCGACCCGGATCTCCTCAGGGAATTTCCACTGCGCGGCGATCATGCCGCCCAGCGTCGCGTGGTTCATGCCGAGCACCTTCTCCTCGGCCTCGAGGAACGTGCGGGACTGCTCGGCGACGAGCTTCTTGATCTCGGCGTACTTGTCCTTCACGAACTCGCCGAGGACGATCTTCCCGATGTCGTGCAGCAGCGCGGCGGTGAAGAGGCTCGCGTCCGCGTGCCGGGAGACCCTCTCCGCCAGGATCTGCGCCAGCAGCGCCGTCCCCACGGCGTGCTCCCAGAGTTCCCTCGCCTCGGTCTCGTAGCCGGGCGTGCTCTTGAAGAAGCGCGACGTGCCGGCGGCCATGACGGCCCGCACGACGTTCTGCCGGCCGAGGTACAGGATGGCGTCGTGGACGTTGTCCACCTTGTGGCGAAGACCGAAGTAGGCCGAGTTGCACATCCGCAGGATATTGGCCGTGATCGACTGGTCGAGCCGGATCACCTCCACGAGATCCGTCAGGGACGAATCGGGGTCGTTGATGAGCCCCGTCACCCTGTGGATCGTGGCCGGAAAGGCCGGAAGCCGGGTCATGGAATTCCGGATTGCGCTCTCCAGGTTCATGCCATCTCCTCCCAGCCGCCGTCGGGCCGTTTCACGAAAGATTTTCCCGTCGCGATCTCCATCCGCACGGTCCGGTTGTGGTTGCCCCCGGTGTCCTGCGCCGTGAGCGGGATGGCGAGTCTGTCGAGGATCCGGCGGGCCGCCGCGATGTTGCCCTCGCTGATGCTCCGGGAGATCCCCTGGCCCATCAGGATCGCCCCCCCGGCGAGGCGGGCCGTGAGCGACTCCCGGCGTGCCCCCTTTTGCGTGCAGCTCTCGACCAGCAGCGGGATCGCCACGTCGGCGAACATGGCCGGGTACTCCCGGGCCCGCTGCGGGTCCGACGCCGAGTCGGGCAGCATGAAGTGGGCGATGCCCCCGGTCGCGGCCCCGCGGTCGTAGAGCATGACGGCCGCCGTGGAGCCCAGCCCGTAGACGACGAGCAGGTCATCCGGGTTGTTGCTCACGGTGAAATCGGCCAGCTTGACGAGGATCTGGGACATGGGAAACCCTGTGACGGTTGATCTCCCTGAGTATGTGCATCCTTCATGCCAGCCCGGCCGCCTTTTTTCCGCTGCACCCCCTCCTTTCGAAAAGGAGGGCCGGGGAGGATTCTCCAGGCCCCGCTTCTTCCGTCGATAACCCCGTCCCCAAACGGGGTCCGTGGCTCGCAATGACACGTTCCGACAGCGTGACGGATTCTTATCGCTGCATTCGGCAATCCCTTGAACTCCGCGGGGAACTTTCTGAGCCCTCCTGTTGTCCAACGAAACAACGGCGCGGGAACACGCCGATCATCCATCCGGGGAGGTCATCATGAAAATCCTGCTATCGCTGCTTGCGGCATGCGTGATCGCGATTCCATCGGGCGCTTTCGCAACGGTGGGCAGTGCGGTGGACGTCGCCATCGTCTCCGACGGCGGCCGGTCGCTTCCCCTCTACCCGCACGCGGGCTCGCAGGCCGTGAAAAAGGCCTATGCCGAGGCGGTGCAGGGGGATCACTACCGCATCGTGGTCCGGAACAACCTCAACCGGCGGGTCGGGGTGGTGGTGGCCGTCGACGGGCGCAACATCATCTCGGGGCAGCAGTCGTGGCTGAAGCACACCGAGCGGATGTACATCCTCGAGCCTTACGCCGTCAACGAGTACTCGGGCTGGCGCACGGCGCGGGACCGGGTCCACCGCTTCTACTTCACCGACGCGCCCGACTCCTACGCCGCGGCCTTCGGCGATCAGTCCGCCATGGGGGTCATCGCCGTTGCCGTCTACCCCGAGGTTCAACGATGCAAGAGGCCGGCGGACCTTTCGGCGACGGCCCCCGGGGCCCGCCCGCAGGCCGACGCCGAGGCCAAGGCCTCCGCGCGGGGCGAGGCATCGCCGGGCACGGGCTGGGGCAGGGAGGAATACTCCCCCTCGCGCGTCGTCCGATTCGAGCCCGAACGTCGCGCCGTCGAAACGGTGCTGATCAAGTACGAGTGGCGCGAGACCCTCTGCCGCATGGGCGTCATCTCGTGCGGGCAGACCTACGGGCGCACCCCCAACCGTCTCTGGGACGATACCGGCTACGCCCCCCCGCCGCCGTTGCGGCCGTGAGAGGGATGCAGGAGCGCAGGGTCTCGAGCAGGTGGAATCAGGGGCGCGGGACGCTTTCGCGCCTTCCGTTCACCAGCAGGACGAGGCCGAGGGAGACGCCGGCCATGGCGATCCATTGCGGCGCGGTCAAATGGAGCATGACCGGCAGGTTCAGCCGGTAGAATTCAACCGTGAATCGGGCGAAGCCGGAGAGGACGAGGTAGAGCCCGATGCGAACCCCGTCGGCCGTTTCCCGATCCCGCATTTTCCAGAGGACAGCCGAGATGCAGAGGTACGCCAGCATCTCGTAGAGCTGTGTCGGGTGGACGGGAACGTCCGCCGGGTATAGGCCGTGCGGGAACGACAGGGCCCAGGGCACCGACGAAGGGACGCCGTGACAGCAGCCGGAAAGGAAGCATCCCAGCCGCCCCAGCGCGTGCCCGAGGGGAATGACGGGTGCGGCCAGATCGAAGACGTTGAGGACGGGCAGCCGCATCATCCGGAGTGCCAGGGCGGTCGCGGCGCTTCCCGCGATGAACGCACCGTACCAGGCCTGGCCGGGGAGCCTGAAAAACACCTCGACGGGGCTCAGGAGAAAGAGGTCCCACTTCTCGAGAACGTCGTACACCTTGCTGCCCAGGACCCCCGCCGGAAGCCCCACGGCCGCCAGAACCAGCCAGATGTGCTTCGGGTAATGATTCCGGACGAGCTCGCGCCGTACCAGCAGCACCGACACGGCGACGGCCGCGAGGCCGCACAGGACGTAGCTGCCGATCTCCAGCGCGTAGAGTTGAATCCTCGGGTACATGCGCCCGCCGTCTCCCGATTACCGGTGTCGGGGGTGGGCGGCGCGGGGGCAGGACGGGGATGTCCCGTCCCCGTGCCGTCTTCCCGGATCAATTGCAGTTGCCCTCCGGCGGGGCGGACTGCACCCAGGCGGGTGCATACCCCACGTTATTGCATTCGTAGGCGATCCACATGTACCCGCTCTCGCCCCATCCCGCACTCCAGGAATTCTTGATGAGCCAGGCTCCCCGGGCGTCATCCCACCCCACGAGCGTGACTCCGTGGTTGATGAACCCCACGTACTGCCACGTCACGGTGCCGTCCCCGACGGTCGGACGCGGGTTGGCGGCCGTGGGAACGGGCCATGCCGGTTGCATCGAGCCGGAGCGCCCCGCGGTGATCACATGGAAGATGTCGCCCGAGGGGGCCCGGACGAGATCATCGACGGCGTAGTTGTGCTGCGCGCGCCAAAGGCCGGCACAGGCGTTGAAAACCCCGTTCGTATAGGCCTGGAAGGCCCCGGTGACCTCGACGGCGACGGCCAGCGGCCCGTACTGACAGAGCGCCTGCTTGACGGCCGCCACGGCGGGCATGGGGTCGCTGCCCACATATCCCCAGGCGGCGGCCTTGTAGGGCCGAGGCACGTTCCGGCAGGCGCCCTTCACGGCCGTGTAGGGGTACATCACCTCCATGGCGCTCCCCGTCCCGATGAGATAATCGAAGGCCCACCAGCCGCCGGCACAGCTGTAACCCCAGGGGTTGCAGTCGAGCGTGTCCTGCTCGGCGCTGTCGATGGGCAGGTTGTTTCCGATCCAGTAGCTGCTCTCGAAGGCCGCGTGCGTGGCGAAGGCCCAGCAGCTTCCGCAGCTGCGCTGGTCCTTCACGGGGGTGACCTTGTTCAGGCTCCGCCAGTCGAAGCTGGCCGCCGAGGCCGAGCAGGCAGCCGAGACGGCCGTCATGAGCTTGGGACTCGGCCGTTTGGCGGCTTCGAGGTTCTGCTTCATGATCCGGTCCTTCAGGTCCGGCGGGGCCACGAGGCCGGTGATCTCTTCGATCCTGTAATCCATGACGCTGGTGTACCCCACCTGGAACGTGTAGGTCCTGGCCCGGATCTGATCGCGGAACCTGTCGAGCTTCGCCTTGACAGCCGGCGGCGCGGCCAGCTCCCGCTGCTGGTAGTATTCGAGCGAGCCCTGCCTGACATCCGCCTTCTGCTGGGACCAGGCCGTTCCCGGGAACAGGCCGGATATCAGCACAAAGGCGGCGAGAACCATGATCATCATATCGTGTCTCATGGGGAATCCTCCTTTGCTTCGGGACGACGGGGATGACAACCGAATTCGATGGGCCTCGTTCTGATGATTCCCCTGACCCGGGAATGGACGGTTGCCGCGCAGGGATACGTAGACAGTGGCAGCGCGCCGTGGCGGCGCTTCCGAGGGAGGGATTGCATCGCGAACCGGGGTCAGCCGCCCGCTTGCCGGTCAGGGGTGGATGGAATGAACTTGAGCGTCATGGTGCCTCCAGCGAGAAGGGAAACCCAGGGGCGATTCACTGTCGTAAAGGACTTCCCCGGGCAAAGGAAAGTGAGGAGCGGAAGAGAAAGCGAGAGGGAAAGCGAGAGAGAGGGGTTGTGCTCTGTCGGCGGACGAGGTGTCCTTCAACGGTCCGCGGTCTGCAGGGTCGGGAACCCCCGGTCACTTCGGACAGGGCTTGCAGCTCATGGTACAGATCCAGTAGCCGCACCTGCTGCAGACCAGGTGCGGCTCGTTCCAGTCGATGGACGCACCGCAGTGGGCGCAGGCATAGCTGCCTTTCACCCGGTGCTTGAGCGGTTTCAGCGGTACCCGTCCCGGTTTCGCCCGTTCGGTCTTCTTCATGGTGATGCCCCTCCTTTCTTTTTGAGGCGCCCGGGCGGCAAGCGGCGGGCCTGCCGCCCGGCGCGCATCCTGTGACCCGACAGAATGCCTCATGCCGGGGTTCGCGTCGCCGCTACGGTTTCGGGATCCCGCTCGGCCAGAAGTTCTGCCCCGCGCCGGCGTTGATCAGTTTCGGCGTGACGGGCACCGGGGCAGGCGGGGGCGCCCCGGGCGGCAGCGTGAGCAGGGCCGTGATCGTCGGCAGCAGCTCCTTGATGGAGACAGAGTAGAGGGCCTGCGGCTGACCCGCCTGCGGAATGGCCGAGAAATACACCTTCTCGTCCTTGTCCGAGTAGCCCACGCCCGTGACGTACGCGACGGGCAGTTGCATGGTGTAGGGCGGGCCCCAGTTGCCGTCGGTGCCCATCGCCCGCATCCGGATGCCGACAAGTCCCGGATAGCGCAGGGCGCTGGCCAGCATGTCGCCCGCGTGGGAGACCGCCGGGAGGGTCTCGTGGAGGTCCTGCGTCACGACCGCGGCAGGCAGATAGGGATTGATCTGGCCGCTGGGCGTCGCCGCCGCGACGCTGGTCCAGAACAGCTTGTAGGAGCCGTCGGTCATCTCCTTTGAATAGACGATCCTGCCGCCGCCGGCGAAGTAGTCATGGCCGCCGTCGCAGGAAGCCCCCGTATTGGGGATCGGAGTGGGATTCGTGCCGCCGGCCGTCATCCGGTAGATGCCGCGGCTCGCTCCCCCTGCCGCGTAGTACGCGACGGACTGCCCGTCGGGCGACCACCGGGGGGTCGTGCTGGGGGGGCCCGACGGGTTGAGCATCGTGAACCCCGAGCCGTCGAGCTTCGAGCGGCAGATCACCCCCACCTGGATTCCCGGCGCCGTCGGGGGTGCCGAGACAAACACCAGGTCCCTGCCGTCGTTGGAGACGTCGGGCCGGAAATAGTAGCGGCCTGCGGGCATGCTGACCGGCGTCAAGTCGTCACCGTCATCCTTGATCTTGTGGATGCTGTTGCCCTTCACGAATGCCAGCTCGCTGGCGCAACCCGCGAGGTAGACGAGGCTCAGCAGAGCCATCCCGATAATGCGCTTTCTCATGGCTCCTCCTTTCCTGTTTGTTCAGGGCCCTGTTCCTGTTGACAACGAAGAAGAATGGACCGCGCCGGCCGGCCCGGGCCTGTCTGCCTGGAAAGGCGATGCCCGGGAATTCTTACCCGGCCGGGCCTTATCGGGTTTCCGACCGGGCGAGTTCAAAGATTTGAGACGGTTGGTTACGGTGTAAACGGTTGATGTAAAGCAGGGGGATAACAGGTCAACGAAAAACGCGTTGCATTTGTTGAATTGGTAGCAGAAACAGCCTGCCGGTGCAAGTGTTTATTGTAATTGCGAAAACGCTTGTCTCAGCGCTTCCCCTTTCCCTTGCCTTTACCGCCCTGGCCGTTGTAGAGGTCCTGGCTTCGCTTCAGTTCATGGAACTCCTTCGAGCCGGGCTTGATGCCGAGGCTCTTGGCGATCACGCCCCAGCCCTTGCCCCTCGAGGATTTGTACTCCCTCAACACCTGGTCGGTCGGCCGGTGCGACATCTCCCCGAGGCGGAACACGATGTAGGCGTCGGCCGGGCTTGCGACGTTGCCGATGACCGCCGAGATCTCGGCGTCGCCGATCCGGAACCGGGCCGCGAGCCGCGCGCGGAAGCCCGAGGGGTCGGCCTGGGCCTGGATGTTGAAGTCGTTGACCCAGGCGAAGTCCTGCGCCGCCTGCGCCGACGCGGCAAACAGCATGACCAGGGAGAGTGAAAGGACGATCGTTCGTTTCATGAAGCCTCCGGCATGTTGAACTCGTACTCCTATGAATGCTTCTTTCAGACTTTGTAAAGAGAGCCCCGCTGCAGCTCCATGATCTCGCGGGCGAGTTCCCGCTCCAGCTCCTTCTCCAGCTGCGTGAAGCGGACGGCGACGAACTCGATGCCGTCGCATCGGGCGTCCTGCGGGGTCCAGACCCTGCGGACGACGGCGGGGATGACGTGCCGTGTCCCCTCGCTTCCCCTGTAGGTCACCTCGACGGTGCGGTTGTGCTCGAAGGGGCGCTCGATGCCGTGGCTGAAGAGGGCCCCGCCGATCGAGATGTCGATGAGGTTGACCGCCTGCGAGTCGACGGCGATGCGTGTCGACCACTCCGACCCGGGCCGCACCCGGTAGTGCATTCTCAGGTTGTAGGTCTCGAAGCCGGAGGTCCTGCGGATGACCAGGGCCTGGACCGTCTTGGAGGAGTTCAGCGGGTAGTCGCGGAGGATTTCCTCGAGCCTCCCCGAGAATCCCCGTCGTTGAAGCTGATCCCCCCTGCGGCCCAGGCGGGTCACCCGGGCCTCTTTCCCGATGTCGGAGAGCCGGACGGGCGGGCTCGTCTGGGAGAGGATGTAGCGGTCCCCCTCGACGTCGTGGACGATCGCCCTGCGGACGTCGATTGTCTCTTTGAGCTCATCCAGCTCGAGGATGATCTCTACGTTGGAGCCGGGACCGATGTTCATGACCGTCGACGGGGATCACCGCCCCTTGCTTCGTAGATCGAAAAAACTGGGAAAATCTTGAAGGATCCGCGACGCGCGGCCAAACCGGTGGCCTTTTGCGCCGATACGGGATATGCTGATTGCATCAACCGGGAAAGGAGGGCAAGGGATGTCACGAATGCG
>CAYSDD010000013.1:0-16137 GCA_964429555.1 uncultured Syntrophaceae bacterium | reverse complement strand
CGATCACCGGACGCTCGGCAAGAACGTCGGGGATGGCCGGGGGCTCCACGTCGTACGCCTCGAAGCCCCGGATATCGAGCTGCACCTGCGTGAGCACGGGCGACTGGATCAGCTTGCGGAACGTCTCCGCCTGCGCCCGCGCCTCGTCGGGCTTTGCGATGACGAAGGGCTCGCCCATCCCGGCACGGGCCATCCCCTCGATGAGGTGACGGTTGACGGACGTGCCGATGCCGAAGGCAAACAGGTTGGCATCGCCGAGGCTGTTCCGGATCAGGTCGAAGACCTCCTCTTCGACGGTCACGTAGCCGTCTGTGGCGATGACGACCGTCCGGGACACCCCGGCCGTCTTCTTCAAGGACAGGGCCCGCTGCAAAGCCGGCAGCAGTTCCGTGCCCCCGCCGCCGCGCTGGCGGTCGATGAGTTGGAGGGCACGGGCGATGTTCTCCGGCGTGGCCGGCAGCGGCTCCTCGGCCAGGACCGACGAGCCGCCCGAGAAGAGCAGGACGTTGAAGCGGTCCGTGGGCTTCAGGCTGCCGATCAGGTCGGCCATGAGCCTCCTGGAGATCTCCAGGGGAAACCCGTGCATCGAGCCCGACACGTCGACGACGAAGATGTACTCTCTGGCCGGGATGTCGGCCGGCGCGACCCGTTTCGGGGGCTGCATCATGAGGAGAAAGAAGTTCTCCCCCTTCCCCTCGAAGAGCAGGAGCCCCGACCGGATGCGGTCCCCGTCGAGGCGGTATCTGAGGACGTAGTCGCGGTTGCCGCCGTGCGTCTCCGAGGGATCGAGGGTCACCGTTGCCGCCGAAGGGCTCCCGTAGACGGTCTGCACCCTGTGGGACGGGCAGGCCAGTTCCCGGATCGGGAGTCCCGCCGAGAGTTCCACCGAGATGCCGAAGGCGTACGTCGGCGCCTCGCCCTGCCGAAGGGTCGGGTTCTGCACCCAGTGCTCCGCGGGAGGCGCCGCCTCGGCCCTCCGGTCGGCGTAACGGGGCCCCACCACGGCGGGGTAGACGAATTCGTAGACCCGCTCCGCAGGGACGATGAGCTCCGTGTATTGCATCTCCACCCGGACCTCGTCGCCGGGCATGATGTTGGCCACGCTCATCTGGAAGACGTTGGGGCGCTGCTGCTCCAACAGCGATGCGGTCTTTCCCTGGTCGCGGGCCCTCTCGTAGTCGCGCCGGGCCTCGTCGCGCTTCCGGATCCGGGCCTCGACGACGCGCCCGCCGATGGTCATCTTCATCCCGTAGACGGCCGCCCGCGTCGAGGCGGGAAAGACGTAGATCGCCTCGATGGGCCTTTTCCCCTCATTCTGATAAAGCTGGGTGACCCGGACATCGGCGATGACGCCCGCAACCCGGACGGAGGCCGACGTGGATTTCAGCGGCAGGCGATCCAGGGACGGATCGTCGCTGTGCACGAAGAAGTAGGGGGACAGGGTCCGGTCGTCCGCCGCCCCGGGGCGGGCGTGTGCCGCCTCCCAGGACAGCATCAAGACGACGATGACGATGAGCATGAGCATTCGAATCGCCGGTTTCATGGGGTACCTCCTGTGGTCTCGGGACTCCTGATGCCTTGGACAAGGGTCCACCCGGAAAAGTTCCCGCCTTTTTCAAGTACCCGGAATCATGCTGATCCCCCTTCCCTCTCCAGCCTGAACCTGTCTTCCGGTGACATTTTTGTCCTTAAATGCGATGTATTCTTGATTTTTGTTCTTTTTTCCGCTATGAGAACAATCCCGTAATCCCGAGAAATCCGCCGGCCCGACAGGAAAGGACATGAGCCGTTTCAACTACGAGGAGCTTGCCGCCCTCCACAAGATCGCAAGGGTTCTCACCCAGCCTGGGGAGCTGCGCGACCATCTCGAGAAGACGATGGACGAGCTGAGCAAGCGCCTCGGCATGGAGCGTGGGATGATCTCCATCCTCGACCAGAAGACGGGCGAGGCCTGGCTGGAGGTGGCGAGGGGGGTGGACATCGAGGGGCTCGACATCAGCTACAAGCCCGGTGAAGGGATCACCGGGAAAGTGGCGCAGACCGGGCGGCCCATGGCGATCGCCGACCTGGGCCGGGAAAACCTGTTTCTGGACCGCACGGGGGCCCGGAAGAACCTCGACCGCAGCCAGCTTTCCTTTCTCTGCGTGCCCATCGTTTATGACGGGAAGGTGGTCGGCGTGCTGTCGGCCGACAAGCTCACCCGCAAGGTCACGGACCTCGATGAGGAGGTGGCCATGCTGTCGGCCGTGGCGGAGCTGATCGCCCAGGCGGTGCACGGCCTGGGGCTTGCGGAGGAAAACCGCCGGCTGCGCAGGATGCTCAGCAACACGCGGGCCGTCTCCACGGACATCATCGGGAACTCGAAGCCGATGCTCGACGTCCTGAGCCTGATCTCCCAGGTGGCCGACTCGGGCACGACGGTCCTGATCCATGGCGAAACGGGGACGGGGAAGGAACTCGTCGCCCGGGCCATCCACGCCAACAGCCCGCGCAAGGACGGTCCCTTCGTCCAGGTCAACTGCGCCGCCATGCCCGACACCCTCGTCGAGAGCGAACTCTTCGGCCACGAGAAGGGCGCCTTCACCGGGGCGATCCAGCGCCGGCGGGGGCTCTTCGAGGAGGCCCACGGAGGGACGATCTTCCTCGACGAGATCGGGGAACTCTCGCAGACGGCGCAGGCGAAGGTTCTGCGCGTTCTCCAGGAGAGGCAGCTCCAGCCTCTCGGCTCCTCGCGGACGGTGACGGTCAACGTCCGCGTCATCGCGGCCACCAACCGCAATCTCGAACAGGACGTGGCCGAGGGCCGGTTCCGGGCCGATTTGTTCTACCGCCTCAACGTCTTTCCGATCTACATGCCGACGCTGCGCGAGCGCGGCAGCGACATCATCCTGCTGGCGGACCACTTCACCCTGAAGTACGCCCGGATTCTCGGAAAGCGGGTGAAGCGGATCTCCACGCCGGCCCTCGACATGCTGCTGGCCTACCACTGGCCGGGGAACGTCCGCGAGCTCGAGAACTGCATCGAGCGGGCCGTGATCCTCGCTACCGGGGATTCCATCGAGAGCGTGCACCTGCCCCCGTCGCTCCAGATGAAATCAAAAGAGGCGGCTAAAAAAGAGAGGGGCAAGCTCGAGACCCTCGTCAACGCCTACGAGCGCTCCCTGATCATCGACGCCCTGAAGGACGCCAAGGGCAACCAGACCCGGGCGGCCAAGCTGCTCGCGACGACGAAGCGGATCATCCAGTACAAGATCTCGAAGTACGGGATCGACCCGAAGCGCTTCAAGGCCAGGCGGATCGCCTGAGCCGGATCGGCGGCTCGAGGGGCCTGGCGGCGGACGCTTTTTTCGAAACGCCCCCGATCCGGAACAATTGTGTCCTTTTTCTTCATGCCCTTTCCCCCTCCGCGTCGGTTCCCGCAATCCCGCCGCGCCGTGCACCCGGCATCCGACTCCTGCGATTCCGTCATATATTCAATGTGTTGGCTCATCCCCGCATCGTGCCGCCACCGGGGAGATCGCGCGCTTCGGGGGCATGGCACGCTTCTTGTCAATCCTCATGGCATCGGATCATCGCTCCACACTGAACAGACGGGGTGAAAAATCATGAAAGCGCAGTCCATGGACAGCAGGACGGTGTCTTCCCTGGCGAGTCTCATGAATGCCTACGAGAGGGCCCTCATCATCGACGCCCTCGTGAGCACGCAGGGAAATCAGAGCCAGGCGGCCAAACTGCTCGGGACATCCAAGCGGGTGATCCACTACAAGATCCACAAGTACGGGATCGACCCCCGCCGATTCAGGATGGGGAATTGACGAGAGTCCGGCGGACCCTTCGGTCATCACAATTTCGTTCATCAGGAACGGCATAGTACAAATTTGTCCCACATCGGCAACGGCGGTTTGCCCCCGATTGCGGGTCACCGCCGCGGCATAAGGAATCGGCATCATGTGCAGACTGTTTGCGATCACGAGCCAGTCCCCCCTCTCCCCCATGGTCGCGCTCGAGGCGCTCAACGTCATGAAGGAAGGGCACGACGGCTCCGGCGTGGGCCTCTACCTCACGGACCTGGCGGGCGATTTCGAGCCCTACAAGGATTACCCGACGCTCTGCGGCATCTTCAGCAACGCGGGGATGAAGAAGCTCGACGAATACATGCTGGCCCGGGGCTTCAGGCCGAAGTTCGAGCGGACGATCCGCCCGTCGAAGCCGGCCCCGCCGGGGACGCCCCGCCGGGACGTCTACCTGATCAGCGTCTACGACTACCCGGATGAATGGAAGTATCTGCCCAGGGCCGAGGTCCGGTTCCGGCTCATGCTCACCCGTGTCACCCTTCGTCAGCTCGGTCTCGAGGACGGGTCGATGATGGTCTTCAGCTTCTGGCCCGACACGATCATGCTCAAGGAGATCGGGGACCCCCTGGCGATCGCCGACTACCTCGACCTGGGCGACCGGAACATCCTGGCCCGCAGCATGCTGGCCCAGGGCCGCCAGAACACCAACTACGCCATCACCCTCTACGCCTGCCATCCCTTCTTCGTCCAGGGCGTGGCCACGATGACCAACGGGGAGAACACGGCCTTCGTCCCCATCCGCGAGTTCCTCCTGTCGAGGCAGTTTCCCGGCTACATCGGCTACCAGTCGGACTCGGAGGTCTTCACCCACATCCTGCACTACACCTACTACAACCTCGGCATGGGCCTCGAGGCCTACAAGCACATCATCACGCCGCTCAAGGACGACGAGCTGGCGAGGCACCCCGAGTCGTCGCGGCTGAGGCTGCTGAAGCACACCTGCCGGCCGCTGATCATCGACGGGCCCAACTGCGTCATCGGGTTCACGCCGGACCGGACGCTGTTCATCGTCCAGGACAGCAAGAAGCTGCGCCCCGGGGTCATCGGCGGCAAGCCGGGCCTGTACGCCGTTTCCTCGGAGATCTGCGGTCTCGACGCCGCCATCCCCGACCGGGACCGCAGCGCGGACTTCCAGCCCATGAAATACGACGTCGCCTACGTGGACGGCAACCGCAGGGAGATCAAGACATGGAATCAATGGGAACCCTTCACCCATCCGCACTGAGCACGAAGGACCTGCACTGGCGGATCCTCTGGGACAGGGAGAAGTGCACCCTCTGCGGGCGCTGCACGGCCGTCTGCCCCGTCCAGGCCATCGAACTCGGCGTCCACCGCAAGCGCGTCGTCAACGTTCCGCTGGGGATCCAGGGCACGCCCTCAACCGCCTTCACCGTCTACCACGGCATCGACCAGCGCACGGATGCGGCCTTCGCCTGTGTCGGCTGCGCCATGTGCAGCCTGGTGTGCCCCAACGACGCGATTTTCCCCGTGCGCAACGAGGACGTCGACAAGCAGCGGTTCCACATCAACAGCGGGGGGGTCCCCCGGCGCCGGGGCGGAAGGCGCAATGCCCCGGGCAGCCTCCTCGACCAGATCAAGTTCATCCGCATCTCCATGCTGACCGACCCCGCCCTGGACGCGGGCCGGCACGAGTTCGAGCTGCGGACGCTGCTCGGGCGCATCCTGCCCCCCGAGGAGGCCCTGAAGTTCAGCCGCGAAAACGGGTGGATCCCGCCCGTGCGGGAGATCTACCCGCTGATCATCGGCAGCATGTCCTTCGGCGCCCTGTCCCCCACGATGTGGGAGGGCCTGCAGATGGGGGTGGCCTACCTCAACGAGGAGCTGGGCATGCCCGTGCGGATGTGCACCGGCGAGGGCGGCTGCCCGCCGCGCCTGCTGCGGTCGCGATTCCTGAAATACGTGATCCTCCAGATCGCCAGCGGCTACTTCGGCTGGGACGAGATCATCCGCGCCCTGCCCGAGATGAAGGAGGACCCCTGCGCCGTGGAGATCAAGTACGGCCAGGGCGCCAAGCCCGGCGACGGGGGGCTGCTGATGTGGTACAAGGTCAACAGCCTCATCGCGCGGGTCCGCGGCGTGCCCCCCGGCGTGAGCCTGCCGAGCCCCCCCACGCACCAGACGAAATACTCCATCGAGGAGTCCGTCGCGAAGATGATCCAGTCCATGTCCATGGCCTGGGGGTTCCGGGTGCCGGTGTACCCGAAGATCTCGGGGACCAGCACGGCGCTCGCCGTCCTGAACAACCTGGCCCGCAACCCCATCGCCGCCGGGCTCGCGATCGACGGCGAGGACGGGGGCACCGGGGCGGCCTACAACGTCTCGATGGATCACATGGGACACCCCATCGCGAGCAACATCCGCGACGCCTACCTGACCCTCGTCAAGGTCGGCAGGCAGAACGAGATCCCCCTCTTCGCGGGCGGGGGCATCGGGAAGAACGGCAACCTCACGGCCAACGCGGCGGCCCTCATCATGCTGGGCGCAAGCGGCGTGCAGGTCGGCAAGTACATCATGCAGGCCGCGGCGGGATGCCTCGGCTCGGAAAGCGACCGCTGCAATATCTGCAACATCGGCCAGTGCCCCAAGGGGATCACGTCCCAGGACCCGCGCCTTTACCGGCGGCTCGACCCGGAACACGTCGCCCAGCGCCTGGTGGACGTCTACCTGAGCTTCGACACGGAACTCCGGAAAATCGTGGCCCCCCTGGGCCGGTCGACGTCCCTACCCATCGGGATGTCCGATGCCCTCGGTATTGCCGACCGCAGCGCCGCGGAGAGGCTGCAGATCCAGTATGTCGTCTAGAAGGGTGACTGACGTGGCAATCGCGAAAAACGCACCGAGGAAGAAACAGGACGCCGCCAGGGCCACCGTGGTGATCCACGGCGTCGAGAGCGGGCAGCGCGTGGAGTCCCGCGTTCTCGAGGAACGCATCCAGCAGGCCGTCGCGGAGGGCCATCGCCGCATCGAGGTGCAGGCCTTCGGCCAGCACGGGATCGGGGGCCGGCTCTGGAAGGCGGGCAGCGATCCCGTCGAGGTCCGGATCACGGGCTCCCCCGGTCAGCGCGTGGGCTCCATGGGGTTCCCGAACACCCGCATCGAGGTGATGGGCCCCGCCTCGGACGACGTGGGATGGCTCAACGCGGGGGCCCGGATCGTGGTCCACGGCCAGGCATCCAACGGCGTGGGCAACGCCATGGCGCAGGGGAAGATCTACGTCGCCGGCGACATCGGCGCGCGCGGCATGACGATGACCAAGCACAACCCGCGCTTCGCCCCGCCGGAGCTCTGGGTGCTCGGCGGGGCCGGCGACTCCTTCGCCGAGTTCATGGCGGGCGGCACCGCCGTCATCTGCGGCCACGAGGCGCACCACCCGGACAACGTCCTGGGACACCGGCCCTGCGTGGGCATGGTGGGCGGCCGGATCTTCTTCCGCGGCCCCCACAGGGGATTCAGCGACGAGGACGCCCGGCCCGCCGAGATCGGCGACGAGGAGTGGAACTGGCTTTGCACCGGCCTGAAGGAATTCCTCCAGGCGATCGGCCGCGGCGGGCTCCAGGAGGAGCTGCTGGCCGACCGCGCGGCCTGGCAGCTGCTCGTGGCGCGCAGGCCCGGCGAAAAGGGCGTCAAGGCCGTCCGCTCGATGGCCGATTTCCGCCGCTTCGTCTGGGACCGGGAACTCGGCAGGGGCGGGCTCATCGGCGACCTGACCGACCTGGACCGCAGCCCCGTGCCGCTCATCACCACGGGGATCCTGCGGCGCTACGTGCCCGTCTGGGAGAACCTGAAGTTCCTGCCCCCCTGCCAGGCGAGCTGCCCCACGGGCATCCCCGTGCAGAAGCGGTGGGAGATGGTGCGCAAGGGCCTCGTCGACGAGGCCGTCGACATCGCCCTGGCCTACACGCCCTTCCCCGTCACGGTCTGCGGGTACCTCTGCCCGAACGTCTGCATGCAGCACTGCACGCGCCAGTCCGCAGGCCTCGCGCCCGTGGACATCACCGTCCTGGGCAAGGCGAGCCTCGAGGCCCGGCCGCCCGAGCCTGCGCCGCCCACGGGCTACCGGGTTGCGATCGTCGGCGGCGGGCCCGCGGGTCTCTCCATCGCCTGGCAGCTCTACCTCAAGGGACACCGGCCCGTCGTCTACGACCGCGGCGAGGATCTGGGGGGCAAGATCACGAGCTCGATCCCCAGCCTGCGCATCCCCGACGAGATCGTCCGCCGCGAGATCGACCGGGTGAAGGGTCTCATCCCCGAGGTCCGCCTCGGGTCGGAGATGACCCGGGAGGCGTTCACGAAGCTCCGGGACGAGTACGACTACGTCGTCATCGCCACGGGGGCCCAGAAACCCCGCATGCTGCCGATCCCCGGGATCGAGCGGGCGTACCCGGCCCTCGATTTCCTGCGGGACGCCAAGGCGAACCGCATCGGCGTCGGCAAGCGCGTCGTCGTGATCGGCGCGGGCAACGTCGGCTGCGACGCGGCCGCCGAGGCGGCCCGGCTCGGCGCCGGGGAGATCACCCTCATCGACATCCAGGAGCCGGCCTCCTTCGGCAAGGAGCGCCGGCACGCCGAGGCGGCAGGCGCCAGGTTCCTCTGGCCCGTCGCCGCGAGGGCGATCACCGCAGAGGGCGTGGAGCTCACGAGGGGCGACGTGCTGCCGGCCGACACGGTCATCGTGGCCGTCGGCGACCAGCCCGATCTCGGGTTCCTCCCCCCGCAGATCGCCACGGAGAGGGGGTTCATCGTCGTCAACGAGCGCTTCCAGACGAGCGACCCCAAGGTTTTCGCGGTGGGGGACACGGTGAAGCTCGGACTCCTGACGGAGGCCATCGGCGCCGGACGCAAGGCCGCCGAGGCGATCGACGCCCTCCTCAACGGCCGCGAGGTTGCCGAGGACACCCTCCCGCCGATCCCCCCGGCCCGGATCAAGCTCGAGTACTACGACCCGCGGGTGAAGGGGTTCGGCGACACGGACGAGTGCGCCGGCGAGTGCGCCTCCTGCGGCTCCTGCCGGGACTGCTCGGTCTGCGTCACGGTCTGCCCCCAGAACGCCATCTCGCGCAGGGACCTGGGCAGCGGGGCCTACGAGTACGCCGTGGACCCGGACCGGTGCATCGGCTGCGGCTTCTGCGCCGGGGCCTGCCCCTGCGGGATCTGGCAGCTCGTGGAAAACGTCCCGCTGGAGAGCGCGGGCCCCACGGGTTAGCGGAAACGGGGCGGCCTGCATCGGGCCGGCACAAAACACTTGATTTTTCGGCAGTCTCTGTCAGAATTCTTCATTCTGGAACGGGCGTCGGCCGCGCCCGGACTGAATGAAGCCGCGATCAACAACTTTTCAAGGAGGCCCCAATGACCAACATCAGAGATGCAAAGGATGTACAGAAATTCGTCAAGGAAAAGAATGTCAGCTTCATTCAGTTCTGGTTCACCGACGTCCTCGGGAAGCTCAAATCCTTCAGCGTGACCCCCTCGGAGCTCGAGGAAGGCATGGCGGAGGGCATGGGCTTCGACGGATCCTCGATCGAGGGCTTCGCCCGCATCGAGGAGAGCGACATGATCGCCCTGCCGGATCCCAAGACGTTCCAGCTCATCCCCTGGCGCCCCAGCGACCGCCCCGTGGCGCGGATGTTCTGCGACATCATGAACCCCGACGGCACGAACTACATGGGCGACCCCCGGTATGCCCTCAAGAGGATCCTCGCCAGGATCGCCAAGCAGGGCTACACCTACTACGTGGGACCCGAGCTCGAGTACTTCTACTTCGCCAACGACTCCGAGGCCGAGATCCTCGACCAGGCCGGCTACTTCGACGGGCTGCCCACCGACCGCGGGACGGACCTGCGCCGCCAGACGATCTTCGCCCTCCAGAGCATGGGCATCCGCGTCGAGTACAGCCATCACGAGGTGGCCCCGAGCCAGCACGAGATCGACCTGCGCTACCTCGACGCCCTCGAGATGGCCGACACGGTGATGACCTACCGGGTGGCCGTCAAGGAGATCGCCCGGCAGAACGGCGTCTACGCCACCTTCATGCCGAAGCCCATCTTCGGCCAGAACGGCAGCGGCATGCACGTCCACCAGTCGCTCTTCAAGGGCAGCAAGAACGCCTTCTTCGACGCCAAGGATCAGTACCACCTCTCCGGCGTCGCCAAGAGCTACATCGCCGGGATCATGCGTCACGCCCGCGAGATCACGGCCGTCACCAACCAGTGGGTCAACTCCTACAAGCGCCTGGTGCCCGGCTACGAGGCGCCCGTCTACTGCGCGTGGGCGCGCCGCAACCGCTCCGCCATGATCCGCGTGCCCATGTACAAGCCCGGCAAGGAGAAGGCGACCCGCATCGAGTTCCGCTCGCCCGACCCCACCTGCAACCCCTACCTGGCCTTCGCGGTCATGCTGGGCGCGGGGCTCAAGGGCGTCGAGGGCAAGTACCCCCTGCCCGAGCCGGTGGAGCACGACATCTTCGAGATGGACGAGAAGGCCCGCGCCGAGGCCGGGATCACCTCCCTGCCCGGCAGCCTCTGGGAGGCCCTCGAGGAGACCAAGCAGAGCGTGCTGGTCAACGAGGTCCTGGGAGACCACATCTTCGGCAAGTTCGTCGAGAACAAGAAGAAGGAGTGGGACATGTTCCGCACCCACGTCACCGATTTCGAGATCAACCGGTACCTGCCGATGCTGTAAACGGCAAGAGGGGCAGCCCGCCGGGCTGCCCCTTTTTTCACATCCCGTCGGGAAGAGGACCGTCATGCACCTGCTGAGAAAGAAACCGCGGGCCCTGCTCGTCCTGGAAGACGGGAGCGTCTTCCGGGGGTTTGCCTTCGCCCACGCGGGGGAGTCCATGGGCGAGGTCGTCTTCAACACGGGCATGACGGGCTACCAGGAAATCCTCACGGACCCCTCCTACAAGGAGCAGATCGTGACGATGACCTACCCCCTGATCGGCAACACCGGGGTCAACCCCGAGGACATGGAATCGGCGAAGATCCACCTCGAGGGGTTCATCGTCAAGGAGTACCAGCCGCACCCGAGCAACTGGCGGTCCACCCGGACCCTCAAGGCGTTCCTCGAGGAGCACGGCAAGCTCGGCGTCGAGGGGATCGACACGCGGGCCCTGACGCGGAAGATCCGCCTGGCCGGCGCCATGAAGGGAATCCTCTCGACGCAGACCGACGACACGGGGCTCCTGCTCGAACGGGTCAGGGCCTACCCGGGGCTCGTGGGCCGGGACCTCATCCCCTTCGTGACCTGCGAGAAGCCCTACCTGTGGAAGGACAACGGGCCCCGTCCCATCGAGCAGATGGAAAGAACGAAGCCGCGCCTGCGCGTCGTCGTCATCGACTGCGGCGTCAAGTACAACATCCTGCGCAACCTCGAGAAGCGGGGCTGCGAGGTCGTCGTCGTCCCCTGCCGGGCGACGGCCCCCGAGATCCGGGCCTACGAGCCCGACGGCGTGCTGCTCAGCAACGGCCCGGGCGACCCGGCCACCCTGCCCTACATCGTCGACACGGTGCGCGATCTGCTGGGCCTGACGCCCATCTTCGGGATCTGCCTCGGGCACCAGATCCTCGGCCAGGCCCTCGGCGGAAAGACGGCCAAGCTCAAGTTCGGCCACCACGGCATCAACCAGCCGGCCAAGAACGTCGCGCGCAAACGGGTCGAGATCAGCTCCCAGAACCACGGCTTCACGGTCCTGCCGGAAACCCTCGGCAACCGGGTCGTGACGACGCACCGGAACCTCAACGACGGCACCCTCGAGGGCCTCGTCGTCCCGGGGCTCAAGGCCTTCAGCGTCCAGTACCACCCGGAGGCGGCGCCCGGGCCGCAGGATGCGGAATACCTCTTCACGGAATTCACCGACCTCATGCGCAGAGAGAAGCACGGCGATGCCTAGGCGCACGGACCTGAAAAAGATTCTCATCATCGGCTCGGGGCCCATCATCATCAGCCAGGCCTGCGAGTTCGACTACTCGGGCACCCAGGCCTGCAAGGCCCTCAAGGAGGAGGGCTACGAGGTCATCCTCATCAACTCCAACCCCGCCACGATCATGACGGACCCCGAGACGGCCGACCGCACCTACGTGGAGCCCATCACCCCCGAGGCCGTGGCGAAGATCATCGAGAAGGAGCGGCCCGACGCCATCCTGCCCACCCTCGGCGGGCAGACCGGCCTCAACACGGCCGTGGGCGTCGCGAAGCTCGGCGTCCTGGAGAAGTACGGCGTGGAGCTCATCGGCGCCTCCCTGGAGGTCATCCACAAGGCCGAGGACCGGGAAAAGTTCCGAGACGCCATGGAGAAGATCGGCCTGCGGGTGCCCCGGAGCGGCTTCGCGCGGAGCATGGCCGACGTCCACAGGGTGGCCGACGCCATCGGCTTTCCCATCATCGTCCGCCCGTCCTTCACCCTCGGGGGCACGGGCGGCGGCGTGGCCTACAACCGCGAGGACCTCGCCGACATCGCCAAGCAGGGGCTCGACGCGAGCCTCATCGGCGAGATCATGCTCGAGGAGTCCGTGCTCGGCTGGAAGGAGTACGAGCTCGAGGTCATGCGCGACCGGGCCGACAACGTCGTCATCATCTGCTCCATCGAGAACTTCGACGCCATGGGCGTGCACACGGGCGACTCCATCACGGTGGCCCCCGCCCAGACGCTCACCGACGTGGAATACCAGGTCCTGCGCAACGCCTCCATCGCCATCATGCGCGAGATCGGCGTCGAGACGGGCGGCTCCAACGTCCAGTTCGCCGTGAACCCGGCAAACGGCGAGATGGTCGTCGTCGAGATGAACCCCCGCGTGTCGCGC
Source organism: uncultured Syntrophaceae bacterium (assembly GCA_964429555.1). Classification (GTDB taxonomy): domain Bacteria; phylum Desulfobacterota; class Syntrophia; order Syntrophales; family UBA2192; genus UBA2192. The sequence continues at coordinate 3,464 of CAYSDD010000013.1, read as the reverse complement.
TCGTCGGCCCTGGCCTCGAAGGCCACGGGCTTCCCCATCGCCAAGATCGCCGCGAAGCTCGCCGTGGGCTACACCCTCGACGAGATCCCCAACGACATCACCCGCGAGACGATGGCCTCCTTCGAGCCGACCATCGACTACGTGGTGACCAAGATCCCGCGGTGGACCTTCGAGAAGTTCCCCGAGACGGAGGACCTGCTCACCACGTCGATGAAGTCCGTCGGCGAGACCATGGCCATCGGCCGGACGTTCAAGGAGTCCCTCCAGAAGGCCGTCCGGTCCCTCGAGATCGGCCGCTTCGGCCTTCTGCAGCAGCTGCCGCCCGACATCGAGAGCGCCGAGGAGTTCCTCATCCCCAGGCTCACGACACCCAACTCCCAGCGCCTGTTCTACATCGCCACGGCCATCCAGTGCGGCATGCCGATCGAGGACATCGCCCGCTACACGTACATCGACCCCTGGTTCCTGCACCACCTGAAGGAAATCGTGGACGCCGAGAACGCCTTCCGCGTCCTTTCGCCCTCGGCCGAGGCGCTGCGCGAGGCCAAGGCGCTCGGGTTTGCGGACCGGTACCTGGCGCAGATCTGGAACAAGACGGAGACCGAGATCCGGGATCTGCGGGCAAAGGCGAAGGTCGCCCCCGTCTACAAGCTCGTCGACACCTGCGCCGCCGAGTTCGAGGCCTTCACGCCCTACTACTACTCCACCTACGAGACCGAGGACGAGTCGAGGCCCTCGGACCGGAAGAAGGTCGTCATCCTGGGCGGCGGCCCCAACCGGATCGGCCAGGGCATCGAGTTCGACTACTGCTGCGTCCACGCCTCCTTCGCCCTGCGCGAGGAGGGCTACGAGAGCATCATGGTCAACTCCAACCCCGAGACGGTCTCGACGGACTACGACACCTCCGACAAGCTCTACTTCGAGCCCCTGACCCTGGAGGACGTCCTGCACATCGTCCGGACGGAGAAGCCCGTCGGCGTGATCGTCCAGTTCGGCGGCCAGACGCCCCTGAACCTGGCCCGCGGGCTGGCCGAGGCGGGCGTGCCCATCCTGGGCACCTCCTCGGAGGCCATCGACCGCGCCGAGGACCGCGAGCGGTTCGGCGACATCGTCCGCAGGCTCAAGCTCAACCAGCCCGACAACGACACGGTGACGGACGTCGAGGCGGCCCTGCAGGCGGCCGAGCGGATCGGCTACCCCGTGCTCGTCCGGCCCTCCTACGTCCTGGGCGGCCGGGCCATGGAGATCGTCTACGACGCGGCCACCCTGCGGCAGTACATGGAGCGGGCCCTGCTGATCTCGCCCGAGCACCCCATCCTCATCGACAAGTTCCTCGAGGAGGCCGTGGAGCTCGACGTGGACGCCGTCAGCGACGGGAAGGACACCGTCATCGGCGGGATCATGGAGCACATCGAGGAGGCGGGCATCCACTCGGGCGACAGCGCCTGCGTGCTGCCCCCGTTCTCCTTCTCCGAGGAGCTGCTGCAGACCATCGAGACGCAGACGCGGATGCTGGCCCGCGAGCTCGGCGTCGTGGGCCTCATGAACATCCAGTACGCCGTCAAGGACGGCGTGCTGTACTGCCTCGAGGTCAACCCGCGGGCGAGCCGCACGGTCCCCTTCGTGTCGAAGGCCATCGGCGTGCCCCTCGCGAAGATCGCCACGAAGGTCATGCTGGGGAAATCCCTCAAGGAGCTGGGCTTCACGAAGAAGGTCGTGCCGAGGCACATCTCCGTGAAGGAATCCGTCTTCCCCTTCAACCGCTTCCCCAACGCCGACATCATCCTGGGCCCCGAGATGAAGTCCACCGGCGAGGTCATGGGCATCGACCGCTCCTTCGGGATCGCCTTCGCCAAGTCCCAGATGGCCGCCGGCTTCGACCTGCCCCGGGCGGGGACGGTCTTCATCAGCGTCCACGACATCCACAAGGAAAAGATGGTCCCCATCGCACGGGATCTCAGGGAAATGGGGTTCCGGCTCCTTGCCACGCGGGGGACGGCTGCCTATCTTAAGGCTGCGGGGATTCCCTCCGAGGCGATCTGCAAGGTGAGCGAGGGCCGCCCCCATGTCGTCGACTTCATCAAGAACGGGGACATCCATCTCGTCATCAACACCGGGATCGGCCGCCGGTCCTCCCTGGACGCCTACCACATCCGCCGCGGGGCCCTCACGTACAACATCCCCTACACGACGACCATCGCCGGGGCGAGGGCCGTGAGCGAGGCCATCGCGGCCCTCCGGAAAGAACAGTGGCAGGTGTGCCCGTTGCAGGAGTACTATAAAGAACAGGGCTCAGGGTTCAGGGTACAGGGTCCGGGAATCAAGAAAGGAAAGGCTGCAGGCAGCAGGCGACAGGCGACGGGGAAAGACAAGAAAAAGCCGCAAGCGGCAAGCAGCAAGCAGCAAGGGAAAGGAAAAAAGCCCAGGGCCTGATGCCGCCGGCAGGCAACGGCTCAAAGGAATGTGTGTGCAAGCCATGTTCAGTGATTGGATGGATGGGGGCAGGCCCCGCGAGGAGTGCGGCATTTTCGCCGTGCACGGCCACGAGCAGGCGGCAAGGCTCGCCTACTTCGGGCTCTTCGCGCTGCAGCACCGCGGCCAGGAGAGCGCCGGCATCACCACGGCCGACGGCAAGACGGTCCACGAGCACAAGGGGATGGGCCTGGTCTCGGAAGTCGTTCACGAAAGCACGCTGCAGAAGCTCCGCGGCCACATGGCCATCGGCCACGTCCGCTACTCCACGACGGGCTCGTCCACCCTCTCCAACGCGCAGCCGTTCCTGGTGCACCACGCCGGCGAGCCTTACGCCCTGGGGCACAACGGCAATTTCATCAACGCCCGGCAGCTCCGCTCGCAGCTCGAAAAACAGGGCTCCATCTTCCAGTCCACCATGGACAGCGAGATCGTCGTGCACCTCATGGCGCACCACCTCCGCAACGGGTTCGAGGATGCGCTCGTCAAGGCCCTCGGCCGGGTGAAAGGGGCCTACTGCCTCGTGATGCTCACGAAGGACAAGGTCATCGCCGCCCGCGACCCGAGGGGATTCAGGCCCCTGTCGATCGGCAGGCTCGGCGAAGCCACCGTCGTCGCCTCGGAGACCTGCGCCTTCGACCTGCTCGGCGCCGCCTACGTGCGCGACGTCGAGCCCGGCGAAATCGTCATCATCGACAACACGGGGATGCGGAGCCTCAAGCCCTTCCGCAAGGTCCGTCCCGCACACTGCATCTTCGAGCTGGTGTACTTTGCCCGTCCCGACAGCCACATCTTCGGGCAGAACGTCTACCTCTGCCGCAAGCGTTTCGGCCGCCAGCTGGCCCGCGAGTACCGGCCCGAGGTGGACCTGGTCATGCCCTTCCCGGACTCGGGCAACTACGCGGCCCTGGGCTACGCCGAGGAAAGCAGGCTGCCCTTCGAGATGGGCATGATCCGCAACCACTACGTGGGCCGGACGTTCATCCAGCCCT
>CAYSDD010000012.1:0-16568 GCA_964429555.1 uncultured Syntrophaceae bacterium | reverse complement strand
GTCGGAAACGGTCATCGTGGAAAAGGGAAGCCTCGTTCTCGGGACCTGGCAGTCGATTTTCTTCTGCGAGTTCGACGGCCCCCGGACTAGGCAGGTGTTCGTCCAGGTCGTCCCGGCATGAAGGCCGCAGGCGACTCGTCGCCTCCCTTGACGGGAGGGGATAACGGGTACGGTGAAAGTGGGCGGAGTCAAAGGTCGGCAGCGATGGGTTCTCTCACCGTAACGATTTTGGGGTCCGGCACCATCGTGCCCTCGCTGCGCAGAAGCCCCTGTGCCTTCCTGCTCGAGGCGGCGGGCCGGAAACTGCTGTTCGACATCGGCCCCGGCACCATGCGTCGGCTGCTCGAAGCGGGAACGAACATCGGGGAGATCGACCTGCTTTTCATCTCCCACCTTCACCCCGATCACTCGGGCGAGCTGGCCTCCTTCCTGTTCGCAACCAAGTACCCCGAGACCTACCGGAGGCGCCGCCCCCTCACCGTGGTCGGCGCCAGGGGCCTGCGGACGCATTTCGACGGGCTCGTCGGCGTCTACGGCGAATGGGTCGTCCTTCCCGGGCACCTCTTTTCCCTGGGGGAGCTGGACAACGGCGGTCCGGACGCCTGGAGGGCCGGCCCGATCACCGTGCGATCGCAGCCGATGGCCCACACGCAAAGCAGCATCGGGTACCGCGTCGAGGCGCCCGGGGGAGCGGTGGTGGCCTACTCGGGCGACACGGGCCCGTGCGAGGCGCTGGCGGAACTTGCCCGGGGGGCCGATCTCTTCCTCTGCGAGTGCTCGCTGCCCGACGGGATGCAGATCGAGGGTCACCTCACCCCTTCCGGGGCGGGCGCCGCGGCCGCAGCGGCGGGGGTCCGGCGGCTCGTCCTCACCCACTTCTACCCGGAGTGCGATGCGGCCGACATCGAGGCCCAGTGCCGGAGAACCTGGCAGGGCCCGCTGACGCTGGCCGAGGACCTGATGAAACTCCGGATCCCCGAGGCCCGGTGAAACCCGACCCTGCAGGCCGACGACGAAAAAGCCGGCTTGCTTTCGCTTGCCGGCTTTGTTCTCACTTTTTCCCGCTCTTGATGGGCACCTTCCTGCCCTTGGTCTTCGCCTCCGCCGTCTTGGGGAGCCTGACGGTGAGCACGCCGTTCTTGAATTCGGCGTCGATCTTCTTGAGATCGATCCCCTCGGGCAGCGGGACCGTGCGCTGGAAGGTTCCGTAGGAGCGCTCCACGTGGTAGAAGCTCTTGCCCTTCTCCTCTTTTTCCTCCTTCTTCTCCCCCTTGAGGGTCAGGGAATTGCCCGCCAGCAGGACCTCCACGTCCTTCTCCTCCATCCCGGGGAGCTCGGCCGTGATGCGGTATTCCTTTTCCGTCTCCTCGAGGTCCATCTTCGGGGTGAACCCGCCCCACCGCTCCTCGGCCGCGCGGAGGGGCCTGAGGTCGAACCCGCGGAAGAAATCGTCGAAGAGCCGGTTGACCTCCCTCTGGAGGGAGAAGAGAGGAAACTCTTCCTCGCGTCTCGCCGGCGGGGTCGCCTTTGCCTGGCCCGCCGGGACCACATCCTTGATCTTGCTCGCCATGGTGTGCCTCCTTTCCAAGGGATTTCGATGCCGTTACGCCGATTTCACGCTGATCTTCCTGAGCTTCACGGGCTCCGCCTTGGGGAGGGTGAGCTTCAGGACCCCGTTTTTCACCGACGCCTCGATCCTGTCGCGGTCGATCTCGTCGGACAGGGTAAAGGCCCGCTCGTAGTCGCCCGCCTCGTATTCCGCGTAGGCGGCTCGGTAGCCTTCGTATGCCGCGGGCTGGACCCTGCCCGTGAGGGTCAGCACGTTCTTTTCGAGGGTGATGTCGACGGACTTCTCATCCACGCCGGGCATGTCCGCCAGCAGGACGATGGCGTCCCTGGTTTCGTGGATGTCGACCCGGGGGATGAAAACCTTCATGGACTTCGTCCTCTCCGTTTCAACGGGCGAGGAAGCCTCTCGCTTCTGGATCTCTTTTTCCGCCATGAGGGTTGCCTCCTTTCGTCACTTCTGCGTCTTGATCGCGATCTTCCTGGGTTTGTCCGCCTCCGCGCGCGGCAGCCTGACCGTCAGAACCCCCTTGTCGCAGCTGGCGTCCACCTTGCCCGAGTCCACGGCGTAGGGAAGACGGAAGCTCCGGGTGAATTCGCCGCTTGCGCGTTCCCGGCGATGGGACACCTCATCGGGCTTGAGCTCCTCCGGCTTTCGTGAACCGGAGAGCCTGAGGACATTCTCGGCGACCGTGATGTCGAGACTCGCCGGGTCGACCCCGGGAACCTCGGCCGTCACGATGACATCCTGATCGGAAACCCAGATGTTGACCGCGGGGAACGTGGCGGCATACGGTGCGCTCTCTCCCGAGAGAAGACGGTTGACGTCCTGCTGCAGCCGCTCCATCTCCCGCCAGGGGCTCCAGACCCTTCCGTATCGACCAAATTCCGGCCAGAACATCTCGCTGCAACCTCCTTTCACGGTTTGTGATTGAGCCCGGGGATCCAACCTTTTCGATGCCCCCGCTCCGGCTTTTTGCCGATAAATTAAATCCGGTTTTTCGCTTGTCAAGACGGGGCTGACGGTCAAGGGACGGGACCGGGGTGCGGACGAATCCCCCCTTCGGGGAAGGGGTGGGCGCGGGGATTTTCAGGTGCAGGGTTCAGAGAAGCAGGGCGCCCCGGTAGAAGAAATACAGGCCGATGAGCTGGATCACGTGGTAGATGTCGTTGTGGTTGAAGTGGCGGGCCAGCCTGAAGCCGCTGCGCTGGACGGCGGCGGCGGCAAAGCTGACGAGGATCCCGACGGCGATGAGCTTCGCCCCCTGCGAGCCCGTGGATGCGTAGCTCAGCCCCATGGCCCCCAGCACAAATGCCATGGCGATGGAGTAGAAGACGATGACATTGCGGAACCGGTAGTCCTTCCAGATCCATGCGGCATAGACGATGGAGAGGCCCAGGACGGTCCACTGCAGGATGTCGGCATAATCGGCCGGGAGCAGGTGATAGAAGGTCCCGGCCAGCATGGCTGTTACGGACGTGCCGACGGCGATGCCCGTGATGCGCCAGAGAAGCGGGACCCACCGGAGGAGGGCCGTGTGCCGGACGGCGTGGATGGTCGCCCCCGCAAGGGTCCCCAGGGCGATCAGGAAAAACGACAGGGCGAAATACCGGTGCACGGGCGTCTCGGAGACGCCCAGGATCCTCGAACCGGCGAAGAGGGCCGCCGCCGCGAGGAGGACATCCGTCAGGACCGTCATCGGCTCGGGGCCGAGGACCCCGTGTTGCCGCTCCCGATCGCTCATGCGTCCTTCTCCCAGCGACGGATCACGAAGCGCTCGCCCTCGTCCTCCCCGAAGGTGCTGACGGGGTTGGGCGCGGCTGCGTAGATGCGCCTGAGGTCGCCGGTGGCGATTCGGAAGCTCTTCGTGGGGACGGCCGGGTTGAACATGAAATGCCCGGCCCGCAGGATGTCCTCGTCCACGTAGATGGGCAGTGCCGGGTCCCGGTGGCCGAAGGGGGGCACCGAGCCGGGGTCGCAGCCCGTCACTTCCATCAGCTCATCCCGGCTGGCGAAGCGGATGTCCTTCGTGCCGAACTCTTTCTTGAAGAGCCTCGCCCTGATCTCCTTCTCGGCCGTCGTGACAAGCAGGTAGTATCTCCCCCTGGCCTTGAGGAGGATGCACTTGCTGCTCGCCCCGCTCCAGCCCGCCTGTCCGCGGAAGGCAAGCGACTCCTCGCAGGAGCCCACGGGCGGGTGATCGATCTCGTCGTGGGGAATCGACATCCGATCGAGAAGGTCCCGGATGGCCTGGTGGATGTCCTGTGACATGTCCGTTCCTTCACGCCTTCCCCTCTCTCTTAGCAGAATTCCCCCTTTCTGATAAGCCGAAATCTGTGATACTCTCGCAGCCGCACGATCGAAACGGAGGGGCCCATGAAAACCTTCAAGATCGCCACGTACAACGTCAACTCGGTCCGCAGCCGGCTTCCCATCGTGCTGCCCTGGCTCGAGAAGAACCGGCCCTCGGTTTTGTGCCTCCAGGAAACCAAGACGGAAGACGCCAGGTTCCCGGTCAAGGAATTCGAGGAGACCGGCTGGAACGTCGTCTACCGCGGGAGCAAGGGCTACAACGGCGTGGCCATCGTATCGTCGGGGAAGGCCGACCAGGTGGCCCTCGGGCTCGACGACGGCGGCCCCGCCGACGAGGACCGCCTCATCCGGGCCGTCTTCTCGGGAATCGCCGTGGTCAACACCTACGTCCCCCAGGGCTTCGAGCGGGAGAGCCCCCGGTTCGCCTACAAGCTCGACTGGTTCAGGCGCCTTCGGAAATTCTTCGCGAAGCATTACAAGCCGGATCAGATGGTCCTGTGGTGCGGCGACCTCAATGTGGCCCGCGAGGAGATCGACGTGCACAACCCCAAGCGGCTCCTCGGACACGTGGACTTTACGCCCGAGGTCTGGGAGGGGTTCGACCACGTGAAGGACTGGGGGTTTGTGGACATCTTCCGCAAGCACCACCCGGGGGAGCCCAACCAGTTTTCCTTCTTCGATTACCGGGTGCCCAAGTCGGTGGAAAGGGGGCTCGGATGGCGCGTGGATCACATCCTGGCCACGGCGCCGCTGGCGAAGAAGTCCGTCGACTGCTGGATCGACCTGGGGCCGAGGAAGGCCGAGAAGCCCTCGGACCATACCCCCATCGTGGCGGAGTTCAAACTATAGGCTGCCGAACGGAGGTGCACTCCCAGACCGCCTTGCGATGGCAGAGGAATCTTGTGCCCATGCAGATTGGAGAAGAAAGAAATGCCCCTTCCACGCCGATCTTTCGCTCTGCATAGCTTCCTGACTTCGTGATGTCGAGCATGTCCGACCGCGCAGCGCCAACAGGCAAAATATCCATCGTAAAAGATGGGATCCGGGCGGCCTGGCCCATCTGCCTGGGCTACATCCCCATCGGGCTTGCCTTCGGCGTTCTCGCCCAGAAGGCGGGGCTCTCCGCGGCTGCCGTCGGGCTCATGTCGTCGCTGGTCTTCGCGGGCAGCGCCCAGTTCATCGCCGTGGCCATGCTGGGGACGGGGGCGGGCATCGCCGCCATCGTCGCCACGACCTTCACCGTCAACCTGCGGCACCTGCTCATGAGCTCCGCCCTTTCGGTCTTCCTCAGAGGGCTCCGAAAGCGATGGCTGACCCTTTTCGCCTACGGGGTCACCGACGAGAGCTTCGCCCTGAACCTGGTGCGGTTCCGGGAGGGGGGCTGGGACTGGCAGCGGGCGCTGACGGTCAACCACGTCACCAATGCGGTCTGGGTGATGAGCACCGTGGCGGGCGCGCTGGGCGGGGCCCTGATCCCGGCCCATGCCTTCGGGATCGACTACGCGCTCATGGGGATGTTCCTGTGCCTGCTCGTCTACCAGTTGAGAGGGAGGATTTACGTCCTGACCGCCGCGATTGCCGGGGTTTCGGCGGTGGCGATCTCGCTGAGCGTGCCCGGCAACAGCTACATCGTGGCCGCCTCGGTCATCGCCGCCACGGCGGGCCTGTTGATCCGGAGGCGATGGCCCCGGGTCGCACGGGAGAAGGGGGCATCATGATCACGCAGGACTACCTTCTTCTCTGCCTCGGCATGGGCCTCGTCACCTACGTCCCCCGCTGGGCGCCCCTCGTTGCCCTCTCCCAGCGGTCGCTCCCGCGCTGGCTCGAGGAGTGGCTCGACCTCATCCCCGCGGCGATCCTCAGCGCCCTGATCCTGCCGGCTTTGCTGACCGCCGGCGAGCCGAGGCAGCTGTCGCCCTGGAACAGCGACCTGCTCGTGGCGGGACCCGTCTTTCTGTTCGCCCTGCGGACCCGGTCCCTGGGCGGCACCGTCGTCCTGGGGATGGCCCTCTACTGGCTGGCGGGGCAGGTTATCGGATGATCTACCTCAAGCTCTTCCTCACGGCCGTCTTCTGGGGCGGGACCTTCATCGCCGGCCGCGTCCTCGCGCAGGAGGTCGAGCCCTGGTCGGGGTCGTTCCTGCGGTTCCTCGTGGCCTCGGTGTGCATGTTCCCCCTCGTGCGACACTTCGAGGGGCGATTGCAGAGACTGCAGGGGAAGCAGTTTCTCCTCGTGTTCCTTTCGGGGATGACGGGCGTCCTCCTCTACAACGTCTTCTTCCTGACGGGCATGCAGACGGTGCAGGCCGGCCGTGCCTCGGTCATCGTGGCCTCCAACCCGGTGCTCATCTCCCTCTTTGCGGCGCTGCTGTTCCGGGGCGAGAGGATGACCCTGCTCAAAGCCGTCGGGGTCGCGCTGTCCGTCTGCGGCGCCGTCCACGTGATCACGCGCGGCAACCCGGGAGAAATCCTCCAGGGGGCGATCGGCCGGGGCGAGTTGTTCATTTTCGGCTGTGTCGCCAGCTGGGTGTCCTACTCGCTCATCGGCAAGGTCGTCATGCGGGACGTGCAGCCCGTCTCGGCGGTGACCTACGCCTGCCTCATCGGCTCGGCAGGGCTCCTGCCGCCGGCACTCGTCGAGGGGGTGGCCGGCAATCTCGGCAGCTATTCGCTTACCGCCTGGCTCTCGATCGTCTACCTGGGCTTCTTCGGCACCTGTCTCGGCTTCATCTGGTACTACGAGGGAATCCGGCAGATCGGCCCGTCGAAGGCGGGGGTGTTCATCAACGTCGTTCCCATCAGCGCCGTGATCATGTCCTTCTTCCTGCTCGGCGAGACGATCGACGTCTCGCTGCTTACCGGAGGGGCCCTTGTGCTCGCGGGCATCTGCCTCACGAACCTCTCCGCGGGCGGCGCATGAAAACCGGCCCGGCAGGCGGGACCGTCAAAAGGAAAGCAGGGCCGTAACAAGCCCTGCTTCCTTCTATTCCAGAGCACGAGGGGTTTCGTGCTCCTCGATCGCGCGTGCGGTTTTCCGCACCGACGAAAATCGCCGCGGCGCCCCTACCGGTGACCGTACCGGCCGTCGTGCCGATAGTACACGGGGTAGCCGTGGTGATAGCGCTGCCAGTGCTTCACATGCCCCGGGGGGACGTGCACGTAGACCGGCCGGGCGTGCACCACGGGAACGGGCCGGACGACGACCGGCGCCGGGTACACCGCAACCGGCTGCGCGTAGACGACCGGCGGGGGAAAGTGGCCGACGGAGAACTGGCCATAGAACCCGGGCTGGCCGATGCTGACGGATACGCCGACGTCGGCGGCTTGCGCCGCCGTCGCGGCAACGAGGGTGATTGCAATGGCGAGCAGAATGCGTTTCATGGTTCGGTTCCTTTCCCTGTGGTTGAATCCTTTCCGTTTTCCCGGTTGAGTCCCTGAACTCGAATCGTTCCGTTGACTGGTAAAACGGACGGCGGGGCATTCGGTTTACAGCCCTTGACCCCGGGCTGACCGGGATGAGGTTTCAGGTGAAATTCGACGGCATTTCGTGGTATTGGACCATCATAAGACCGGCATCGAACGACGGCGAAAGGAGGTTGACGGACATGAACGGGAAGCAATGCATCGCCGGCATCATTGCGCTGGTGATTGTCGTCGGGGCGGCGGGCACAGCCGCGGCGGCCGTGCAGGACAGGTACGCCCTGCCGGAGCCCTACCTGGCCTGGGAGAAGGCCTACCTCGGGGAATTCCCGGAGCTGCAGGGCCTCCTGGACGTCATGATCGCCACGGCGGTCCGGCAGTTGAAGGAACCGGGGGGCGACATCCTCCACAACCGGGTGTGCTCGGCACTGGCCTACGAGATGGCGCGGCCGCTGGCAAAACGGGAACGGAAGCTGGCCGTCGCGGCGGACATCCTCCACAACATCAGCAAGGAGGACAAGGCGGCCGTCCTGACGAACCCCGACGTCTTCCGAAAATGTTCGGAAATGGTCGCGAAGCTCAAGACGGCAGGGTACTTCAAGAACTCCCCCGGGTTCTGGGGCGACGAGGCGCTGCTGAAAAGTCCGAAGGTCGGGGGCAATCTCGCCCTGATCCACCACATCACCGGGGCCCTGACGGCCGGTGAGATTGCCCGCAGTGCGGGGGGATTCTCCGAGAAGGACATCGAGATGATGCAGGTGACCGTCATCGAGCACTCCACCGGGTACTGGTATTTCAGGGATTCCGTGGACCAGGCGGCGGGACGCAAGGGCGCCTGGCAGGCCGTGTTCCCCGAACCGGAAAACGAGTCGGCCAAGATCGCCCACGACGCCGATCTGATCTCCCAGTTCGTCTACGAGTCGGTGGTGCCCGAAGGGAGCAAGTGGCGCGAGCTCGCCAAGAAGCGCTGGAAGGCGAAGGACGCGAAGGAGGAAGGGCACATCGTCTACTACGTGTTCTTCCGGCTCTACGAGGAGGCCAAGACGGAAAAGGGCAAGGCGCTGGCCAGGCAGGACTGGGAGAAGATCCGCCCCGAGCTGGTGAAGCTCATGGGCCTCAAGCCCGATGAAGACCCCGTCAAGGTCCTCGGGGTGCCGAAGATCTTCCAGTGACAGAGGGGACAGCGTGAACGGAAACGGCCCCGGCGGCTGACGTCGCCGGGGCCTTCTGTTGCCGTGATCGCTATTCTCTCTTCGACAGCTTCCTCGCGATCCCGTTGGCGATGATCACCAGGGCCGTGGAGATGAAGATCATGATGATGCCCAGGGCCGAGAGCCTCCCCCAGAGGCCGTCCTCGGCGAAGCGCAGGATCTGCACGGCCAGCACCTCCGTGCCGGGCCGCGACAGGACGACGGAGAGGCTCAGCTCGCGGACGAACATGGTGGCCATCAGGATCCACCCCGAGGCGATCCCGGGGACGAGCAGCGGCAGGACGATCCGGCGCATGGTGTAGAAGGGCCCGCCCCCGCATACCCGGGAGGACTCCTCGAGGTGGCCGTGGATCTGGACGAAGGCGCTCGTCAGGGGCCGCAGGCCGTAGGGCAGGTACGTGGCGATGTAGCCGATCAGCAGGGCCCAGATCGTGGAGTAGAGCGGCGTCTGGACGAAGAACCACATGAACCCGACCCCCACGACGATCCCCGGAAAGGAGAAAGAGAGGAAGCTCAGCGACTCGAGCAGGCCCGAGGCCTTCGTGCGCACCTTGACGATGACGTAGGCCACGAAGAAGGACAGGACGATTCCCAGCGTTGCCCCGCCGATGCCGAGATAGAGGCTGTTCTTCAGCGCGAGCAGCGAGACGGGGTCCTTGAGGACCGTGACCCAGTGCCTCCAGCCCATCGCCGCGAAGGCCTTCGCGCCGGGGGTCATCACGTAGGGCACGAGCGACGTGTAGAAGAGCACGAGGATCGGCAGGACGATGAGCACGAAGGACAGCAGGGCCACGGCCGCAAAGAGCGGGTAGCGGGCGCCCTTGAGGTCGATGACGCCGGGCCGGTAGCCGCGGCTGGAGATGGTCACGTACTTCTCGCCCTCCCGGGTCAGGCGCCGGTACAGGACGATGAGCGTGATGGAAGCCGCCAGGGCGCTCATGCCCACCGCCGCCGCCATCCCGTAGTCGGCGGCGTAGCCCGTGGCGATGATGCTGTAGATGTGGGTGGCCAGCACGTAGATCCGCCCCGGCATGCCGATGACCGACGGCACGGCGAAGGAGGCGAGGCTGCGGACGATGACGAGCGTCAGGGCCGCGAGGATCGCGGGCCGCAGCACGGGCAGGGTCACGCGGCGCAGCGTCCGCCAGTTCGAGGCCCCGCAGACCCGCGAGGACTCCTCGAGGGCGACGTCGAAGGCCGACATGGCCGGCGCGATGACGAGGTAGGCGATGGGCAGATCGAGCAGCCCCTCGACGAGGATCATCCCCGTGAGCGAGTAGATGTTGAGCGCCGCCCCCTCGAGGCCGAGCTGCCGAAGGAAGAGGTTGATCATCCCGTTCGAGGGGTTGAGCAGCAGCACCCAGCTGACGGCGAACAGGATGTGCGGCACCATCATCGGGATGAGCGAGATGACGCCGAACATGAACTTGCCGGGGATGTTGGTCCGCGTGTTGAGGTAGGCCAGAAAGAGGGCGAGCCCCGTTGCGACGACGGCCGATCCCAGGGTGAAGAAAACCGTGCTGAGGAGGATCTCGGCGAAGGCCGGGTCCGTGTAGGCCGCGACGTACTTCTCCAGCGTGAAGGCGCCGAAGGCGCCCAGCTCGCCGCTGAAGCTCCCGAGGACGAGCATGACGACGGGGCAGAGCGTGAGGAACCCGACGATCGCGATGAGGGCGGGCGTCAGGGCTGTTGAGGTCTTCTGCATGGCAGGCCGTTCAGTGCATGAGGATCGAGCAGTGCCGCGGGTCGAAGTGCAGGGCGATCTCCTCGCCCTCGCGGATGGCCGCCGTCGGCTCGATCCGGAAGATGAGCAGGGTCTCGCCGACGCGGATTTCCCCCTCGTAGGCATCGCCCACAAAGACCAGGGACTCGACCTTCCCTCGAAAGACGTTCTCCCCCTCGCCCCGGCCATCTGTCAGCACGCGGATGAACTCGGGACGGATGCAGACGGTGACCGACTGCCCCGGCGCCGCGCCGGTCTTTCGGGCGCAGGCGATGGGGCCGATGGCGGAGTCGACCCTCGTGCCCGACTCGCCCGCGACGGCAACCGTCCCGGCGATGAAGTTCGCATGCCCGATGAAGTCGGCCACGAACCGCCGGTCGGAATCGAAGTAGATCTCCCGCGGTGTCCCCGTCTCCACGATGCGGCCGTTGCGCATGACCGCGATGGAATCCGATAGAGCCAAAGCCTCGATCTGATCGTGGGTGACATAAACGGCGGTGATGCGCAGATCCGAGAGGAAGCGCCGCAGCTCCTTGCGCGTCTCCTCGCGGAGCTTGGCGTCGAGGTTGCTCAGGGGCTCGTCGAAGAGGATCACCTTCGGCTCGGCGACGAGGGCCCGCGCCAGGGCGACGCGCTGCTGCTGGCCGCCCGAGAGTTTCGTGGCCGGGCGCTTCTCGAACCCGTCGAGCCGGACGAACTGCAGGGCCCGGGCGACCTTGCGGGCGATCGCCTCCCTCGGTTCGTTGCGGGCCTGCAGCGGGTAGGCCACGTTGTCGAAGACGTTCATGTGGGGCCAGATGGCGTAGGTCTGGAACACCATGCCGAGCCCCCGCCTGTCGGGCGGGACGAAGAGGCCCCGCTCGGCCGAGAAGACGACCTCGTCGCCGATGGTGATCTCGCCCGAATCCGGTGTCTCCAGGCCGACGATGCATCGCAAGAGCGTCGTCTTGCCGCAGCCGCTGGGACCCAGGAGGGTGAAGATCCGGTTCGACGGGATCACCAGGTCCACGTCGACCAGCGCCTCGATCCGCCTGCCCTCGGACTCGTAGAACTTGCTGACATTCTTGATGCGGATTTCCATGGGAGTACGTTCGCCGGGCTCTTCTTTCAGGCCTTCCCGTTGTTCCCCGTGACGGGTCAGGGTGCAGGGGAAAAAGGCAGTGGGATTTGTCCCCCTCACCTCAATCCTCTCCCGCGAGGGGAGAGGATGCACAGGGGAACAGAACCGGTTCTCGTCACTTCGCGAAGATCTTCTTGAACTCGGCCCCCCATTTCTTGATCTCGTCGTCGGAGAGCTCCCGGATCGGGATGACCTTGGCCTTGTCGATCCCGGCGATGGGCGGGTAGACGCCCGGGGCCAGCACGTACTCTCCCACCTGGTCGGCCATGATCTTCATCGCTTCCTTCGAGAGCCAGTAGTCGACGAAGAGCCGCGCGGCATTGGGGTGGGGCGCCTTGGCGGTGATGCCGATGGCGCGGGGGGTGCCCATCATGGGCTGCGAGACCCTCGCCCAGTCGAGCGGCGCGGGGGCCTTGGTGACGATGTACTTGGGCATGGAGATGCCGATGAGCTTCTCGCCCGTCTCGATGGGGGCCGGCGTGGGGCCGAAGGAGGCCACGAACATGGGGTTGTTGGCCGCCAGGCCCTTCAGGAAGGCCCGCCACTCGGCGTCGGACTTGATCACGTTCTCCTTGAGGCCCACGAGCCAGGAGATGGTCGTCGGGTGGGTGGCGGGGTCGGCCATGACGATCTTGTCCTTCCACTTCGGGTTTGTCAGCTCCTGGTAGGTCCTGGGCACGTCGGCCGCCTTGACGAGATCCTTGTTGTAGATGAGGGCGACGTACTCGATGCCGAAGCTCTGGATCATCCCGTCCCTGTTGGCCCACTTCGGGTAGCCCGCCGACGCCGGGGAGACGTAGGAGGCGATGACGCCCTTGCTCTTGAGCAGCTCCATGACCGGGACCGGTGCCTGCAGGACGTCGGCCGTGAGCTTGCCCGCCGCGTGCTCCGTCAGGATGGTCGCGATGAACTTGCTCGTCGAGAGCCTCGTGTACTCGGCCCTGATGCCGTACTTTTTCTGGAATGCCTCCATCACGGGCTCCACGGAGGTCATGTTGGCGTAGAACGACACCTTGCCCTCGGCCTTCGCCTTTTCAACCGAGGACTGCGCAAAAGCACAGGCCGCCGCGGCAAGCATCATCACTGCGACGAGAACGGCGATCTTCTTCATGGCTTCATCCTCCTTCCCTCAATGCCCCATAACGATTCGTCTTTTCTCATCCCGAGCGGGTATCATAGTACGATTTTCCTCGTGCATCCATGGAAAAGAAGGACTCGGATCGGACGACACCATTTGTGCCGTCTGCGGCAGGCGATGTCGTGGGAAAGGCAGTCCGAATAGGGGTCAGGCCTGATTATTGACATTTCAAAGGCGAGCGTCGAGTAAAATCCCCTCTTGAAATCAAGGCAGGTCTCACCCTCTCCTCTGTCCTCTCCCGTCAAGGGAGAGAAGCTTTGATGAAGGGGGAGATGTGCTACTTCTTGATGAACCGGTACAGGATCAGCAGGAGGATGGCACCGCCCGTAGCCAGCAGAATGCTCCCCAGGTTGAACCCCGTGACGGTCCCAAACCCCAGGAAGGACCCGACATAGCCGCCCACGAACGCGCCCCCCACCCCGAGCAGAACCGTAACGATGAGCCCGCCCGGGTCCTTGCCCGGCATGATGAATTTTGCCAGCAGCCCGACGATCAACCCCATCACGATCCAGGAAAGAATTCCCATGGCCCGTCTCCTTTGCGAGTGTTGCCTTCACACGAAGTTGCCGGGAGTCCGCGCGTAAAACCCCGGGCGAACGGCCGGATCTGCTCCCCGCGTTTTCTCCCGATCCGCTTTTCCCTTCACCGCCCGCCTCAGCGAACCGTGAAGGCCGACTGGATCTGCTCGGAGAGCTGACCCGACTGCACCGTGCTGGTCACCACGTAGAGACCCTTTCTGGCATCGGCGGGAAGGGTCAGGGGAATGGTGGACGTATACGTCCCGCCCTTGCGGGTGACGTTCACGGTGGGGTTCCCGACCAGGCTGCCTTCGTGCCGGATTTCCCGCTTTTCGACGACGGTGATCTCCGTCGCCTCCGTGGGCGTCAGCACGGCGTAGGTCATCTTCATCTCGACCGTGCCGCCCGGCGCAACGGTCTGCGGCACGACGGACGCATCCTCGACGCGAAGCATGGGCCCCTGGGTCGACCGGTAGCCGTACTGGTTGGCCGTTTCGGTCCGCGTCTTTTTCTGGTCGGAGTAGTAGTGGCCGATGGCCCCGCCGACCAGCGCGCCCAGCAGGCCGCCGATCACGGCGCTCTTCGTGTCGCCGCCCACAACGGCCCCCAGCACCGCCCCGGCGGCGGCGCCGACACCCGCGCCCGTGGCAGCGCCCTTGTGCTCCTCGGGGACGGTCGCGCACCCGCTCACGGTCAGAAAGGCGCATACCGTCAATAGCGCAATGGCTCTCTTGATCATTCTCGTTCCTCCTTCTTGATAAAAATGAGTGGCCGGATGGACGAAGAACAGGGACACTTTTGATCAATTATACGGCGAGTGTTCCTTTCTGAACAGCAGCAAGTTGATGAAACGATAAAAGGATGAGGGGTCCTGCTTTTTGCCTGGGACAGGGGGATCGGGAAGCAAAAGGAAACGGAGATAAAACAAGAGGCAGGGCCGATGGCGACCCTGCCTCTTGCTCTCGGAGGACTTCCGTGTGCGTATCCGTCCCCGATTGTCCGGGTCGGGCTCCCTACTGCACCGTGATCGTCTGTGTGGCCGTCGCCCCTTTGCTGTCTTTGATCGTGATGGTCGCCGTCCCCCTGGCCTTCGGGGTCATCTGGAACTGCGTGGCGTTGACCTGGGTCAGGGTGAGCTGGTTGCCGGAGACGCTCGCCGTGTAGGGCGCCACGCCGCCCTGGACCGAGAGGACCCGGATGGCGGCCGCACCCGTCGCGCCGAGCTGCAGCGTGCTGGACGAGACATAGAGCTTCAGCGGCGCTACCGGGGCAGTGACGGCAACGGTGTGCTGCTTCGTCGTGCCCTTGGCGTCCTTGACCGTGATGACCGCGGTGCCCGCCGCTTTCGCGGTCAGCGTGTATTTCTTGTCGTCGACCTTGCTGACCGCAAGCTGGCCGCCGGACACCGTCACCGTGAAGGGGCCTGAGCCGCCCACCAGCGTGAGCGTGCCCGTCGAGCCCACCGTCAGCGCCGACGGCGCGGCGAGTGTCAGCACGGGAAGGTTCCGGACGATCAGCGACAGCTCGCGGGTCGCGCCGCCGCTGTCCCTGGCGATGATGCCGACCGCGCCGGCCTGGCGGCCCGTGACGCTGTACTGCCCGGTTTCCCGCTGCTGGATGGTCACCGCGCCGGGGTTGCTCGCGGTCACCGTGTAGGGGGGCTTGCCGCCCGAGACGGTCAGGGGGGTCGTCTGACCCACGTCGAGGGTTCTGGGCTCCCCGGTCAGCTGGGGGAACGACAGGGTGACCCACTCCTTGATGGTGATGGTCCTGCTTGCCGTCTGCCCCTTGCCGTCCCTGACCGTGACCGTGCCCTGCCCGGCCGCCTTTGTCGTGAGCGTGTAGACGGTCCGCCCGTACGCGTCGTTGCCCTTGAGCGCCGCCGAGAGGTGCGGGCTGGTCGTCACCGTGTAGGGAGGGTTGCCGCTGCCGATGATAAGCTCGCCTTTGCCGCCCACGAGGATCGTGGAGTCGCCCGAGAGACTCAGCGGCTTCGTTGTCCCCACGTGCACCGTGCCCTGGACCTTCGCGCCCGCCGCATCCGTGACGGTGATCTGCGTCGACCCGGCCGCCACACCCCAGACGAAGTAAAGGTTCGTCCTGGCCTCGACGCGGGCAATGCCCGGGTTGGCCGACACGACCGTGTAGGGGGGCTTGCCGCCCGAGACGCTGAACCCTCTCCCCTGGCCGACCGCCACGGGGTTCGATGCGTCGGGCAGCGTGCCGAGGGCAAGGGGCTGCACGCCGGGGTCATAGACCACGATCTCGCGGACCAGCGTGTTGCCCTTGGTGTCCTTGACGGTGAGGGTGGTCGTCCCGACCGCCTTGGGGATCACGTTGAAGGAGACCTGCGCCCCCGGGTAGGAAGGCTCGATGGCGACGATGGGCTTTGTCAGGCTGAAGGAGTAGGGCCGGGTTCCGCCGTTGATGTTCAGCGGGTAGGAGCCCTGCTTGATGCTCAGGCGGGTCGAGTAGGAATAAAACGAATTGCCGTCACCGGCCACGACGCGCAGCACCTCGGCGGCATCGGCAGGGGGCGGCAGCACCGGGCAGGACAGGCCCAGCAAACAAACCGTCGCAATGACGGCACACAGCGAATAAACCCGTCGAAACGAAAAACGAATCATTGTCTTCCTCCCTTGAATCAAGAATCGGCTCATCTCCCGACGACAGGGGATGACTCCCGGTGTCTTGCAATCGCAGAAGATGGGGTGACGGCCGCAGGTTGCGCGCGTACGGACCGCGCCGGCGCGAGAAAGGCTGCATGATTCATGCCTTTCCGCGAGCCGCGCGAACATCAGGCCCGGGGTCTTTCGCCAGGCGGGATCGACAGGAATTTCGGCGGGAGTTTCGGGTCGCCGGGGAAATGAAAACCGGGCAGGACGATGACCGACGAGGTGCCGTGGGCGACGAGCTTCCCGTCCCCGTTGAAGATTTCCGCCTCGCCCAGGCCCAGGGTGCGGCCCAGGCGGATCCGCCGCCCGCGCGCCGAGAGCTTCCCGTCGGCGACGGGCGCCAGGTAGTTGACCTTCAGGTCCACCGTCGTGATGCCGGCGGACTCGTCCAGCTCGGCGAAGCAGGCCCAGAAGATGGCCGTATCGGCGAGCGATGCGATCACGCCGCCGTGCACGTTCCCGTAGATCTGCAGGTGGTGGTCACGCGACTCGAGCTCGACGAGGGCCTCGCCCATGCCGAACCCGGCGATGACCATCCCGAGATGCCGGAAGTAAGGGCTCTCGTTTGCCAGGCCGGTGACGATCTTCACGTACTCCGGGTTGAGCTTCTTCATAAAACCTCGATGAAAAGAGTTTCTTGCACGGGGGGAGCAACCCGGAATATCAGTCGCAGGCTTCGCCGTCGAGCTGGCAGGCCTTCTCCTTCGTCTTCTCCCGCAGGCGCGCCTCCCGGCGCGCCTGGGCCTCGCGGTTGCGACGCCTCTCGTCGGGCGTCTCCAGGATGAGCGGCGGGATGGGCGTGGGCCTGCCCTGTCCGTCCAGGGCCACGAAGGTCATGTAGGCCGAAACGGTGTGGCGGACCTTGCCGGTGAGCAGATTCTCCG
>CAYSDD010000011.1:0-18698 GCA_964429555.1 uncultured Syntrophaceae bacterium | reverse complement strand
CGGCTTGGTCTTCATCCTGTCCGCGGGAACCCTTGTCACTTTGATTTCCATGGCTTCTGCTGCTTCCTCCTCCCCTGAATGGACGTTCCTCCCCCTGAGATGACGATCGCGCAACGCGCACGATGCCTTTTCGCATACGCCTTTGCGGGCCTTTCGTCAAGGCACAATCGGGGGTCTAATTTCCCCGATATTGCAGCAAATTGTCCTTGCCGATCTTCGAGATCTCCAGGCCCTTCATGGGCTCGCCCAGCGACTTGGACACCTCGGCGAGGATCTCGGGGTTCTTGTAGTGCGTGACGGCCTTGACGATCGCGGCGGCGCGCTTTGCCGGGTCCTTGGACTTGAAGATCCCGGAGCCCACGAACACGCCGTCGGCCCCGAGCTGCATCATCATGGCCGCATCGGCCGGGGTGGCGATCCCGCCCGCCGAGAAGTTCACCACCGGGAGCTTGCGGTCCCGGGCCACGAGGCGGACCAGTTCGTAGGGCGCCCCCAGATTCTTGGCCTCCGTCATGAGTTCCTCCTCGGGCAGAACGGAGAGCCGCGCGATCTCGTCGTTGATCGTCCGCATGTGGCGCACGGCCTCGATCACGTTGCCCGTGCCGGCCTCGCCCTTGGTCCGGATCATGGCGGCCCCCTCCCCCAGACGCCGCAGGGCCTCGCCCAGGTTCGTGGCGCCGCAGACGAAGGGGACCTTGAAGTTCCACTTGTTGATGTGGTACTTCTCGTCGGCCGGCGTGAGCACCTCGCTCTCGTCGATGTAGTCGATGCCGAGGGCCTCCAGGATCTGGGCCTCGACGAAGTGCCCGATCCGGCACTTGGCCATGACGGGGATCGTGACGGCCTTCATGATGCCCTCGATGATCGCGGGGTCCGTCATGCGGGCCACGCCGCCCTCGGCCCGGATGTCGGCGGGAACCCGCTCCAGGGCCATGACGGAGACGGCGCCGGCATCCTCGGCGATCTTCGCCTGGTCCGCGGTGGTCACGTCCATGATGACGCCGCCCTTGAGCATCTCGGCCAGACCGGATTTCACGGTTAGTGTTCCAAACTTTTCCATCTATTCTCCAAGCCTCCTTGTGACTTGATCAACCCATCCTTGCCTCGCTAGACAACACTTCGGTCCAGAGCCCTGTACTGGATCGCCTCGCTCACGTGCTGCGGGGCGATGTCCGCCTCGCCGTCGAGGTCGGCGATGGTCCGGGCCACCTTGAGCACCCGCGTGTAGGCCCGCGCCGTGAGCCCCAGCCGGTCGACGGCCATCTCCATGAGCTTCTGCGACTCCGCGCCCAGCGGGCAAAACGCGCGAAGCTGCTTCCCCGTCATCCGCGCGTTGAGCCGGGCGGGCCCGCCGTCGAAGCGCAGCGCCTGCATCTCGCGGGCCCTCTGCACCCGCCGTCGCACGGCGGCCGACGATTCCGCCCGCACCTGCCCCGCCAGCTCCCGGTAGGGCAGCGACGGCACCTCCACGTGGATATCGATCCGGTCCAGCAAGGGGCCCGACACCCTGGAACGGTACTGCCTGACCTGCTGGGCGCTGCAGCGGCAGCTCCTGCGCGCATCCGCCAGGTACCCGCAGGGGCAGGGGTTCATGGCCGCCACGAGCATGAACTTCGCCGGGTAGGTCGCCGTGACCGCCGAGCGCGTGATCGTCACCTGCCCGTCCTCCAGGGGCTGTCGCAGGACCTCGAGGACGTTGCGCTTGAACTCGGGCAGCTCGTCGAGGAACAGCACCCCGTTGTGCGCCAGGCTGATCTCCCCCGGCTTCGGCATGTGGCCGCCCCCCACGAGCCCCGCGTCGGAGATCGTGTGGTGCGGCGCCCGGAAGGGCCTCGCCGCCACGATCGCCTCGCGCCGGTCGAGAAGCCCCGCCACGGAGTAGATCCTCGTCGTCTCGAGGGCCTCCTCGAAGGAGAGCTCGGGCAGGATCGTCGGGATCCGCTGCGCGAGCATCGTCTTGCCCGACCCCGGGGGGCCCGTCATCAGGATGTTGTGGCCGCCGGCCGCGGAAACCTCCAGGGCCCGCCTGGCCTGCAGCTGGCCATGGATCTCGCCGAAGTCGACGGGGTAGCGCCCCGCCGAACGGCAGGCCGCCTCGGCCGCGCCGGTCGCGGCGGGGATGTCCTTCGCCCCGTTGAGGAAATCCGCCAGGTCGCTCAGAAACGCGACGGGGATGACCTCGATCCCCCGGACAAGGGCCGCCTCGCCCGCATTCTCCGCGGGGACGACGAGACCCTTCACGTTTTGTGCACGGGCCATGAAGGCCGATGGCAAAACCCCCTGCACGCCCTTCACCCGGCCGTCGAGGGAGAGCTCGCCCACGATCACGTAGTCCCGCAGCCGGTCGCGCGCGACAAGCCCCTCGGCCGCCAGGATCCCCAGGGCAATGGGCAGGTCGAACCCGGTGCCCTCCTTCCGGATGTCCGCAGGGGCGAGATTCACGGTCACCCGGTTTTCCGGGAAGCGGTACCCGGAATTCTTCATGGCCGCCTTGATGCGGTCCCGGCTCTCCTTGACGGCCGCATCGGGCAGGCCCACCGTCGAGAACTGCGGCAGGCCCGTCGAGATGTCCACTTCCACGTCCACGGGGAACGAGTCGATGCCGACCACAGTGCTGCTCAGGACCTTGACGATCAAGACGGGCAACCTGGAAACAATCAATTTTCCTTATGTTCTACCTGGTTGCGCATATTATATCACGAAACGAAATTTGCAAGCACTTTCGGCTTCCGTTTTCCCGGCACCTGCGGTATGAAAAGCGCCTCATCAACATGGGGAAAACGGGAGATGATCGGTTTCTTCGACTCCGGTTTCGGGGGGCTCACGGTGCTCCGGCGCGTCGTCGAGGCGCTGCCGCAGTACGGCTACGTCTACCTGGGCGACAACGCCCGTGCCCCCTACGGCAGCCGCTCCCAGGGCGTGGTCTACCAGTTCACCCTCGAGGCCGTGGAGTACCTGTTCCGGCTCGGCTGCCCCCTCATCGTCATCGCCTGCAACACGGCCTCGGCCAAGGCCCTGCGGCGCATCCAGCAGGAATACCTGCCCGGCGCCTTCCCCGACCGCCGCGTCCTCGGCGTCGTGCGTCCCCTGGTCGAGGAAGTGGCCGACAGGGGGTTCCGCAGGGTGGGGCTGCTCGCCACGGAGGGGGTCGTCGCCTCGGAGGCCTATCTCCGGGAGATCGCCAAGCTCGACCCCTCGATTCGGGTCTTTCAAAAGGCCTGCCCGCTGCTCGTGCCCATCATCGAGGCAGGGGAGCAGGACTGGGAAGGCGCGGGGATGATCGTCCGGAGATACCTGGGGGAACTCATGGCCGGGGCGGGCACGATCGACGCGCTGCTTCTGGCCTGCACCCACTACCCGATCCTCTTCGACACGATCCGGCGCCACCTGCCCGAGCACGTCGAACTCCTCGAGCAGGGCCCCATCGTCGCCGAAAAGCTCGCGGACTATCTCCGGCGCCACCCCGAGATGGAGTGCAGGCTCTCGAAAGGCGGGACGCGGGAGTTCCTCACGACCGATCGCACCGAGCGGTTCGACCGACTGGCCCGCACGTTTTACGGCAAGCCGATCCGCTCCAGGGTCGTTTCCCTCGGGTAGCGGCGGGTGCAGCGCAGGCGGCGCGTTCCAAAAACGTGACGCCTCCGGTGTCGAAATTCGTTCATTATTCCCAATGGTTGCATATTTGCCCCCTTTCCCTCCGGCCGTGTGCCAAGCGCCTTGACGGGCCTTTTCTTCTATGCTAGCTTACGCCATTATTTTTGCGGCGAAGACCCCAGCGTCGCGGACGGAGCATGCCGAAGTTCACGCATCTCGATGATAAAGGCAAGGCCCGGATGGTCGACGTCTCGGGGAAGCGCACGACCCGCCGCGAGGCCGTGGCCCGGGGCCGCGTGCTCATGCAGCCGGAGACGGCCCGGGCCGTCGAGAGCCAGACGATCGCGAAGGGCGATGTGCTGGCCGTCGCGAAGATCGCCGGCGTCATGGCGGCCAAGAGGACGAGCGAACTCATTCCGCTGTGCCACCCGCTCGAGATCACGGCCGTCGACGTGAGCTTCCGCACCGACGCCCGCCGCGGCGAAATCGAGATCGAGGCCTCGGTCCGGACGCTGGGCCGCACGGGCGTGGAAATGGAGGCCCTCACGGCGGTGAGCGCCGCGGCGCTCACCATCTACGACATGTGCAAGGCCGCGGACCGGGGCATGACCCTGTCGGACATCCGACTCGTTCTCAAGCGGGGGGGCAAGAGCGGGACCTTTCGCCGGAAGGATTGACGGAAGCACTCCCGACGCAGGAATCCATGACCATGAGGATCTACACCATCCACAGGGCGCTCGTCCTGCCGCTTGCCCTGAATGCCCTGCTGTTGCTGACGGTGCTCGTTCTGACAACCGTCCGGCCGTCGACGGCGGCCGAGAGGGCGCTGCTGGCGGCGGCCTTCGTCCCCATGGCTGTCATCGCCGTCGAGGCGTCCATGCGCAGGGTCGCCGTGAGCGACGAGGGGCTCGTCCTGCGGAAATTCTTCAAGCAGCGCACGTTCCGCTGGGCCGACATCACCCACGTGGGCGCCCTGGCGGTGCGCAGGAAGGTCTACCTGGTGCTGACGACGACGAAGGGCTTCCACGTCCTGTCCAACGCGTACGGCCGGTTCGGGGACCTCGTCCGCGATGTGCTGGCCCGCATGGAAGCCCAGCGGATCGAGGAAGGCGCCCGGGAGATCCTCGAGGCCGCCGGCGGGAACCGCGCCAACCTGTTTGCAGCCTGGCTCGCGGCGGCGCTTCTGCTGGTCGTCGCGGCCATGAAGATCGCATCGTGAAGTCATGTCGGCCCCCGTGCACCCCGCGCCATTCACAAAAGGAGAGGACATGAAAGTCACCAAGGCCCCGCCCGCCCGCCGGCAGGCATCGACGCTTCCCGGCATCGACGAGATCTTCGAGAAGAAGCTCGAGGAGCTGATCATCGTCCTGTCGGCCGGCAAGGGAGCCAAGAGCCAGGTGTACGAAGAGGTCCTCGCCCTGGTGGAGCGCGGCCTGATCCGGATCGCGCTGAAGCACAGCAACAACGTCAAGTCCGCGGCGGCCTCGTTCCTGGGGATCAACCGCAACACGTTCCAGAAGAAGATGACCGCGCTGGGCATCCCCTGCGGAAAAGCAAAGTAGGAATTGTCGAGTCCCATGCCGTCAGCCCGCACACGCTGCTCCCCCCTCCGTCACGGCCACACGCCATCCGACGACAACGCAGGGACCTCCGGCCCGGGGGCCTTTGCCCTGCCGGGCGGCCCGTGCGCAGAGGGAACCGCTCCATGAAAATCGGCGTGCTCGCCCTGCAGGGGGCTTTCCGCGAACACATCCGGATGCTGCGGTCGCTCGGCGCCGAGGCCGTTGAGATCCGCCTGCCCGCCGGGCTCGACGAGGTCGACGGGCTGATCATCCCGGGCGGCGAGAGCACGACGATGCGCAAGCTCATGGCCGAGTACGGGCTGGTCGCGCCCATCCGGGAATTCGCGGCCTCGGGGAGGCCCGTGTTCGGGACCTGCGCGGGGCTCATCGTCATGGCCGACAGGCTCGGCGGACGCAGGCAGGAGCTGCTGAACCTCATCGACATCGACGTGGAGCGCAACGCCTACGGCCGCCAGGTCGACAGCCGGGAGACGGACCTCGACGGCGAGCTCTTCGGGACGAAGCCCTTCCACGCCGTGTTCATCCGCGCCCCGCAGATCCTCGGCACGGGCCCCGGGGTGGAGCCGCTCGCGCGTTACCAGGGACAGGTCGTGCTCGCCCGGCAGAAGAACATCCTCGTGGCCGCCTTCCATCCCGAGCTGACCGACGACACGAGGATCCACGAGCTTTTCTTGCGCATGGTCGACCGCAAGGCACGATAATTGAACAGGCATGGGGTCGAAGAAACGCCCATCGCCGAGAGACCCGATGAGCCCGGAGCTGCCGAAAAAACTCGCCGCCCTGATCGAAAAGGGGGTGTCCATCCCCTGCCCGTCGGCCGTCTGGGTCGGCGACGAGGTCCCCGCGGAGCGGATCCACGGCAAGGGGACCGTCCTGTTCCCGGGGACCCGCCTGGCCGGCGCAAAGACGCTGATCGGCCCCGGCGTGAAACTCGGCTCCGAGTCCCCCGTCACGGTCGTGGACTGCCGGATCGGGCCCGGCGTGGAGCTCAAGGGCGGCTCCTTCGAACGTTCCGTCTTTCTGCCCCGCTCCTCCATGGGCTCGGGCGCCCAGGTGCGGGAGGGCTGCCTCATCGAGGAAGAGGCCTCGGGCGCCCACACGGTGGGCCTCAAGCAGACGATCCTCTTCCCCTTCGTGACCCTCGGGAGCCTCATCAACTTCTGTGACTGCCTGATGGCCGGGGGCACGAGCCGCAGGGATCACAGCGAGGTCGGGAGTTCCTACATCCACTTCAACTACACGCCCAACCAGGACAAGGCCACGGCATCGCTCATCGGCGAGGTGCCCCGGGGCGTCATGCTCCGCGAGCCCCCGATCTTCCTCGGCGGACAGGGGGGCCTCGTGGGCCCCGTGCGGCTGGGCTACGGAACGCTGATCGCCGCGGGCACCGTCTGGGAAGACGACTGCCCCCGGGGGGGCATGCTCCTCAAGGGGTCGGTCCTGCGCTCGGAGCGCCCCCATCACCCGGGGCTCTACCGGGAGATCCGGCGCAAGGTCTGCAACAACGTGCTCTACATCGGCAACCTCGCCGCCCTGCGGCAGTGGTACGTTTACGTCCGCAGGCCCTTCCTGCAGGCCCTCGAGGGGGGCGAGGCGCTCTGCGAGGGTGCCCTGGAAGTGATCGACGGCGCCGTGCAGGAGCGTCTGGGCCGCCTCCGCGCGCTGGCCGCGAAGATGGAGGAGTCCATCGCCGTCGGCGAGAAGGTCCTCAAGGACCGCTCCCGGGGGATGCTGCTCAAGCAGCAGCGGGAGCTCCTGCAGAGATGGCCCGAGGCCGAGGACAGGCTCGCGGGCCTGGCCGACGGGTCGATCGGCGAGACCGGCCGCAACCGTTTCCTGGACCGGGTCGGCTGGCGGCTTTCGTCGGGGGCCGGCGACTACGTCGCATCCATCCAGGCCCTGGACCGGGAATCCGCGGATGCCGGCACGGCCTGGCTGCAGTCCGTCGTGGACACGGTCGAATCGCTCGCGCTGGACGCCCTGCCCTCCTTCCGGGGGTAGGGCAGCGCAGCCCCTGCGGGCGGCCGCCCGGGGGATACGGGTCGTCGCCGATGACCGGGTGCACCCCGAAATCGGCAGGGACTGTGAGAGGAACGCATGAACCAAACGATTTTCAGCCGACTTCGTGCATCCTTCGCGAAGTGGCACTTCTTTTTCGGTCGAGACCCCCGGCAGGTCCCTCCCTTCTCGATCGTCCTGTTTCCGCTGCGGCAGGCGGTCCTCTTCTGCGGCATCGGCGGCATCCTGGCCGTCAAGAAGGGACCGAAGCCGGCCGCCGTCGACGCCGGCGCCAACCTCGCGGCCTGTTTCGCCGAAATCCGGAACGTGCCGCTTGCCCGGGTCATCGCCCGGAAGGCCCGGCCGGCGGACTACCTCGGGGGCGAGGGCCCGCTGCGGGACATGGAGCGTGACCTCGTGCTCCTGAGACAGGAGCCGCACTTCCGGTCGCTCTTCTTCGATCCCCCCAGGGCGGAGGCCCTGCAGTCCCTGCTCCCCGAGATGACGGCCTTTCTCGCCGGGGAGGAGGGCCTGCTGGAGGCCGAGGCGGGGCGGTTCGCCACGACAGAGATGGAGATCATCACGGGCCGGCTCATCCTCCTCAAGGACATCCTCTGGGGTCTCGAGAAGGACATCCTGGCCAACATCGGGAAAACCCTGTACCTGGCAGGCGCCGGACACGTCGGGGAGCTCACCCCGGAGAGCTTCGCCCAGTACGCCCGCGTCAACTTCCTGCTCAACTGTATCGACCGGCTCGAGGTGCGGGGGCGGGACTCGGCGGGACTCCAGGTCGCGCTCACGCTCCGGGACCGTGAAACCCTGGAGCGGGTCGTCGAGGACATCAGGGGACAGGGGCTCGAAGAGGACTTCCGCCGCCGCACGGCGGACGGCGATCTGCGTAACGGCTCCATCCACGTGGCCGACCACGTCCACCCCGACGGGGGCGTCTGGCTTTCCTTCGTCTACAAGACCGCCTCGATCATCGGCAAGCTCGGCGAGAACGTCCGCAAACTGCGCGAGGCCGTCCGCGGCGACCGCATCTTCCGCGCCTTCGCCCGGCAGGCCACGATCTCCGAGTCGGCCTTCGCACACACCCGGTGGGCCTCGGTGGGCTCCATCACCGAGGAGAACTGCCACCCCATCAGCAGCTTCACCCTCCGCGCGCCCGACGGGCAGGTCCCGCCGGCGGGGCTGTGCGCCATCCCGGCGCCGATCGCCGCGAAGTTCGCCGACGCCATGACGCCGGGGACGAAATTTTACCCCGCCTACGGTCCGGGCCGCTGGACGATCAGCGTGGTCCTCAACGGCGACATCGACAACTACCGCATGCTGCGCTCGCTGCTCGAGTCGGCCTTCGGCTACGAGATCGCCCCCGAGGTCACCTCGGACACGAAGATCATCCCGCTGCAGGTGGAGCGCTACCTGCTGGACGGCAAGACCCTCGAGGAGGCCTTCCGGCTGGCCGCAAACGACTTCGAGGGCTCGCACGCCATCGCGATGACCAGCAACGTGGAGCCGGGGAAGATCTACCTCGCCCTCAAGGGCAGCGGGCAGGCGCTCTTCGTGGGCCTGCGCGAGGACCAGTACGTCTTCGCCTCGGAGCTCTACGGCATCGTGGAGGGCACCTCGCGCTTCATCAAGATGGACGGCGAGAAGCCCCGCGACCCCGGCAACCCGGAGACCGCCGGGCAGATCTTCGTGCTCGACCAGCACTCGGCGGGCGGGCTTGCGGGCATCCGCGCCCTATCCTACGACGGGCATCCCGTGGCGCTCACGGAGTCCATGATCCAGAAGGCCGAGATCACCACGCGCGACATCGACCGCGGCGCCTTTCCCCACTTCTTCCTCAAGGAGATCACCGAATCGGCCCAGTCGGTCCGCAAGACCCTGCGCGGCAAGTACCGCATCGTGCAGAAACGGGACGGCACGCGGAAGGTCCGCTTCAACCTGGGGGCCGACATCCTTCCGGCGGATTTCGTCAAGCGCCTCAAGGCCAGGAAGATCCGCAAGGCCTACGTCATCGGCCAGGGCACCGCCGCCGTGGCCGGCCAGGCGATCGCCGACGGGCTGTCCCTGTACCTCGAGGGCGCACCCGTCAACATCCAGGGGAAGAAGGCCTCGGAGATGAGCGGGTTTCTCCTCTGCGAGGACCTCTCGGACACGCTCGTCATCGCCGTGACCCAGTCGGGCACCACGACCGACACGAACCGCGCCGTGGCCATGGCCGCCGAGCGGGGCGCCACGATCCTCTCCATTGTGAACCGCCGCCAGTCGGACATCACGACGAAATCCCACGGCGTCTTCTACACGAGCGACGGCCGCGACATCGAGATGTCCGTGGCCTCCACGAAGGCCTTCTACTCGCAGATCGTGGCGGGGTACGTGCTGGCGCTGGCCTTCGCGCAGATCCTGAAGACACGGCCCGACGAGTTCATCGCCGGGGAGCTGGCGACCCTCGAGGCGGCCCCGGGCCTCATGCGGCAGGTGCTGGAAAAGAAGGACGAGATCCGCCGTTCGGCCGAAACGATGGCGCGGCAGAAGAAATACTGGGCCGTCGTGGGCAGCGGGCCCAACAAGGCCTCGGCCGACGAGATCCGGATCAAGCTCTCGGAGCTGTGCTACAAGACGATCTCGTCGGACTTCATCGAGGACAAGAAGCATATCGACCTCTCCTCGGAGCCCCTCATCCTCGTCTGCGCCGCCGGCAACCCCGAGACGGTGGCGGGCGACGTGGTCAAGGACACGGCCATCTTCAAGGCGCACAAGGCCTCCGTCGTCGTCTTCGCCGAGGAGGGCGAAACGCGCTTCGACCGGATCGCCGATTCGGTGATCCGCATCCCCCGGGCCCCCATGCCGCTGCCGGTGATCCTCAACACGCTGGCGGGGCACCTCTGGGGCTATTTCGCCGCCTCGGCCATCGACGACGACGCGGCCTTCTTCCGCGGCTTCCGCAACGAGCTGAGCCTCGCCGTCGTCGAGCAGGACCAGAAGCACTACACCCTGTACCAGCGGATCCTCGACCGCAACCTCCACCGGGTGCTCAAGGACTTCGCCGAGCAGTTCACGGAGCGCAAGAACCGCGGCGTCCTGACCCTGCTCAGCGCCCGCACGATGACGGACATCTCGCTGCTGACGAAGTACGCGGCGGGCAAGCTCCCCCTGGAGGACTTCTGGAGCGACTTCGCCGAAGGCGGGGGCGAGGCCTCGCCCATCGACCTGCTGAACGTCGCCTTCGGGCACGCCATCGACGAGCTCTCGCGTCCCATCGACGCCATCCGTCACCAGGCCAAGACGGTCACCGTCGGCACGAGCCGCAAGGAGGAGATGCTCCGCGGCGTGCTCTTCGATCTGCTGGCGAGCCTCAAGTTCGCCCCCAAGAACCTGAAAGCCGACAACATCCTCGCCCTGGATCGAATCCAGAAGGCCGTCGCCGGCATCCGGGGCTTCACCCTCTACGAGATCGCCGACCTCGACCCGGACGGGCAGCCGACGGACGACACGACCATCTCCATCGTCAACCGCGGCGGGGTCTCCGTGGGCATGGTTTCCCGCGTGGAGACCTCGAAGGCCCTCATGGGCACGAAGCGCACCATCGCCCGGACGGGCAGCCTCTACGTGGGGCTGGGGCGGGTGGACGGCCAGCCGCTGGTCATCATCCCGCTCATCCGGGGGGGAGCAGGGGTGAGCGGATTGCTGCTCGTGCACGTGGAGTTCAACCCGGCCCTCACCGCCTCCGACAAGGTGGAGATCCTGGGCGACCGCTACCGGGACATCCGGAACCTCGTCAACGAGTACAATCTCCCCTGGGACGACGCCTATCTCGGGGAGATGCCCATCGAGATCCTGCTCGGTGAGTCCGTCGAGTTCATCGCCGCCAAGATCCGCAAGACCCTGGACCCCAAGAAGGAGGGCCCCGCCGCATGATCGCCATCCTCGACTTCGGTTCCCAGTACAACCAGCTCATCGCCCGGCGCGTCCGGGAGTGCCGCGTGTACTGCGAGATCCTCAGCCACGACATCAGGGCCGCCGACCTCGAGGCCCGGAAGGTCGAGGGCATCATCCTCTCCGGGGGGCCCGCCAGCATCTTCGATGAAGGGGTCCCGACGTGCGACCCGGGGATCTTCGAGCTGGGCGTCCCCGTCCTGGGGATCTGCTACGGCGTGCAGCTCATGGCGCACACGCTGGGCGGGAAGGTCACCGCCTCGCCGCTTCGCGAGTACGGGCCCGCCGAGCTCGAGCTCAGCGAGAAGGGGAAGCGGTCGCTTCTGTTCGCCGGCCTCGAGGGGCGCCAGCGGATCTGGATGAGCCACGGCGACCGGGTCACGAGGCTGCCGAAGGGGTTCGCCGTCGCCGGCACGACGGTCAACTGCCCCGTGGCGGTCATGGAAGACCCCGCACGCAGGCTCTACGGCGTGCAGTTCCACCCCGAGGTGCACCACACGGTCAACGGCATCGCCGTGATCCAGAACTTCCTTTTTCGCATCTGCGGCTGCAGCCCCAGCTGGACCATGGGCTCCTTCATCGAGGAGAACGTCCGGCGCATCCGCGAGCAGGTGGGGGGCGAGCGGGTGCTCTGCGCCCTTTCGGGCGGCGTGGACTCGTCGGTGCTGGCCGTGCTCCTCCACAGGGCCATCGGGAAGAGGCTCGTGTCCATCTTCGTCGACAACGGCCTGTTGCGGGAAAACGAGGTGGAGGAGGTCGTCTCCACCTTCCGGGACCAGTACCACCTGAACTTCCGGCTCGTGCGGGCGGGCGAGCGGTTCCTGAAGAAGCTGGCCGGCGTGGCCGACCCCGAGCGCAAGCGCAAGATCATCGGCCGCGAGTTCATCGCCGTCTTCGAGGAGGAGGCGAAGAAGCTGGGCCGGATCCCGTATCTCGCCCAGGGGACGCTCTACCCCGACGTCATCGAGAGCACCTCCTCCTTCGGCGGGCCCTCCGTCGTCATCAAGAGCCATCACAACGTGGGCGGCCTGCCCGCGCGGCTCAAGATGTCGCTCGTCGAGCCGCTGCGGGTCCTCTTCAAGGACGAGGTCCGGGAGCTGGGCCGCGAGCTGGGGCTTCCCGAGAGCCTCGTGGGTCGGCACCCCTTCCCGGGGCCGGGCCTGGCGGTGCGCATCCTCGGGCCCGTCACGAGGGAGAAGCTCGCCGTCGTCCGGAGGGCCGACGCCATCCTGCGCGAGGAGGTCTGGAAGGCGGGCCTCTTCAACCACGTCTGGCAGGAGCTGGCGGTGCTGCTGCCCGTCAAGACCGTCGGGGTCATGGGCGACGGGCGGACCTACGAGAACGTCATCGCCCTGCGGGCCGTCACGAGCACCGACGGGATGACGGCCGACTGGGTGCGCTTCCCCCACGACGTGCTCGAGAAGATCTCGAGCCGCATCGTCAACGAGGTCAAGGGCGTCAACCGCGTCGTCTACGACGTGAGCACCAAGCCGCCCAGCACGATCGAGTGGGAATGAACACACACGGGGTAAAGGGGGCAGGGTACCGGGCACAGGGGTGGAGAAAAGTCTTCTTCCTTCCCCGGCCCCTGGACCCCGCCGCGTGGATCGACCGGACAGACGGGATAGACTGAACAGACCGGACCAAAGAACCCTGAAAGGTTGGTGGCATGCGAACGAAATACATCTTCATCACCGGCGGTGTGTTGTCGTCCCTGGGCAAGGGGCTCGCGGCGGCCTCCATCGGCTGCCTGCTCGAGGCCCGCGGCCTCACGGTGACGAACATGAAGCTCGACCCCTACATCAACGTCGACCCGGGCACGATGAACCCCTTCCAGCACGGCGAGGTCTTCGTCACCGACGACGGGGCCGAGACCGACCTGGACCTGGGCCACTACGAGCGCTTCACCAGCTCGAAGCTCGGCAAGCTCAACAACCTCACGACGGGCCAGGTGTACTACTCCGTGATCTCCAAAGAGCGCCGCGGCGACTACCTGGGCGGCACCGTGCAGGTCATCCCCCACATCACCAACGAGATCAAGGACTACATCCACCGGGCCTCGGAGGGCTGCGACGTGGCCATCGTCGAGATCGGCGGCACCGTGGGCGACATCGAGGGACTGCCCTTCCTCGAGGCGGCCCGGCAGTTCCGCTTCGACGTGGGCAAGCAGAACGCCGTGTTCATCCACCTCACCTGGGTGCCCTTCCTGAAGACGGCGGGCGAGGTGAAGACGAAGCCCTCCCAGCACAGTGTCGCGGCCCTGCGGCAGATCGGCATCCAGCCCGACATTCTGCTGTGCCGCGCCGAGAACTACCTCGCCGACGGCATCAAGGCCAAGCTCGCCCTGTTCTGCAATGTCGAGGTGGAGGACGTCTTCACGGCCAAGGACGTGGAGCACATCTACGACGTGCCCCTCATGTTCCACCAGCAGGGCGTCGACGAGAAGATCGTCAACCTCCTCAACATCTGGACGGGGCAGCCGCGCCTGGGCGAGTGGGAGGAGATGGTCACCCGCATGAAGAACCCGAAGCACGAGGTGACGATCGCCGTCGTCGGCAAGTACGTCAACCTCGTGGATTCCTACAAGAGCCTCAACGAGGCCCTCGCCCACGGCGGGATCGCCAACGACGCCCGCGTGCATCTCGTCTTCACCGACTCGGAGAAGATCGAGAAGGAGGGGGTGGGCGACAAGTTCAAGGGCGTCGACGGGATCCTCGTGCCCGGGGGGTTCGGCAACCGCGGGATCGAGGGCAAGATCCAGGCGATCCAGTACGCGCGGACGAACCGGGTTCCCTACTTCGGGATCTGCCTGGGCATGCAGGTGGCCGTCATCGAGTTCGCCCGGAATGTCGCCGGGATGAAGAAGGCCAACAGCACCGAGTTCGACCCCGAGACGCCCTACCCCGTCATCGACTTCCTGCCCGAGCAGCGGCAGGTGACGGAAAAGGGGGCCTCCATGCGCCTGGGCTCCTACCCCTGCGTGCTGGACCCCAGGTCCTTCGCCTTCAGCGCCTACTGCGAGCGCGAGATCGACGAGCGGCACCGCCACCGCTACGAGTTCAACAACGACTTCCGGGAGGCGCTGACCCGGAAGGGCCTGAAGATCACGGGGACCTCGCCGGACAAGCGCCTCGTCGAGATCGTCGAGATCCCCGATCACCCGTGGTTCCTGGGCTGCCAGTTCCACCCCGAGTTCAAGTCCAAGCCCCGCAGGCCGCACCCGCTCTTTGCGGCCTTCATCGGCGCCTCACTCAAGGCCAAGCAGCAGAAGGGGAAAGAGGGAAAGAAGAAGAAAAAGGCATAGGGGACAGGGTAAAGGACAGGAAGAAAACAAGAATGCATACAAACGGCTGACCCAAGCTTCTCAACCTCGAAACTTCTCTTTTTTCTCAGTCCACCTGGTGCGCCTCGAGGAACATCGCCTTCTCGAGGGAGTTGAAGAAATTCTGGTAGGGCTTGGCCTCCGTCACGGGGCTGCGCTGGTACTCCGCGCTGGCCCGCACGAGCAGCTGCTTCTCCCCCCGGGGGCGGACCGTCACGGTGATCCGCAGGCTGGCATAGACCTGCATCTGCATCGAGTCGGCCCTCGCCTTGCTGGCCGTGACGACCCCGAGGGTGTAGTCGGCCCGGTCGAGCATGAAGCCGAGATCCTGCAGGGTCGCGATGACGGCCCGCATCGTCTTCTCCTTGTCCGTCGTGTCGAAGGCGCGCGACTGGATGCTGCGGAGCTGGACCTGGCTCGTGCTCATGTCGAGCAGGTGGTCCTGGGTCGTTGCGCAGGCCGTGACCAGGAGCATCAACGGGATCAGCCGCAGCAGCGTCCGTTTCAGTCCGTCAGAATTCATGGGCCTCCAGGAACAGGGCTTTCGAGAGTTTCTCGAAAAAACCCTGGTACATCTTCGGGTCGTTCAGGGGCTCGATCCTCTTGAGCCGCTGCTCCGTGTCGAACACGGTCCGCTCAAAGGCCACGCGGACGGCGACCTGCCTGCCGCCCTCGCCGACGGGACGGGTCGTGACGAAGGCCTTCATGACCTGGTTCTGGTCGGGCGGGAGCGTTACGCCGAAAAAGGCCCCGACGATGAAAACGGCCCACTGCGCGGCATCGGTCGCGTCGCGCTCCTTCGAGGCGATCAGGACCCCGAGCCTCGTTTCGGATTCGTCGATGGTGAACCCCGTGTCCTGCAGCAGCGACGCGCAGGTCCCGAGGATCCTCTGCTCGTCGGCCGTGTCGAAGCGCCTCGTCTGCATCTGCCGCTGCGCGAACATCTCCGGCGTCAGGTTCAGGTCCGCATCCAGCGTGACGGCGGCGCACCCCGCAAGCAGGAGAACGCCCGCCGGCAGAATGCGTCCGATGCGACGAGACGAGCCCATGACCATCAAAACGTCGAGGACCGGTAGGCGAAGTCCCGCACCTTCTTCTGCTCGTCGAACTTGACGATCACCGTGAGCGACTTCTGCGTCGAGGAGCTGGCTCCCGAGCTCTGCCCGGCCAGGCCGCCTCCCCCGCCGGAGCCGCCGGTGAGGATGCCGAGGATCAGGGCCGTGCTCGACGAGTAGACGTTCTCCGTCGAGATCCGGTCGTAGACCCAGACCTCCCTGCCCTTCTCGTCCGTCGTGACGACATTGGGGGAGCCGAGGGCCTCCACCACCTGGGCGCCCGACATGCCCACGCGGATCTCGCGCTGCACCGTCCCGACGGTGAGCTTGTCTGCCTCGCGGGCCTTCTGCACGTCCGCCGCGTGCATGGAGGCGCAGCCTGCCAGCAGGGCAATCGACAGAACGATCCGCACAGCCGAATTCCAGTGTCGCATGGTTCCTCCCCTCCTGCGGACCGGGAATCCCCCGGCATGCTGGACTATTTTGACCCGGGGTCCCGTTTTGTCAAGGCCTTTTGTCGCGGGACCCGTTTTTTCTCTGGATGGCCGGCCCGCCTGCGTGTAATCTACCCCAAAAGGTACGGCGCGGAGGCGTCATGAAGGTCCCCCCCTGTCCGTTCAACGACATCGTCGGCAGGATCCGGATGCTCAACCTGGAGGTCCGCACGGTGCTCTGCGCGGAGGAGCTCGACAAGCGGCTCCGGGCATTCTTCGGAACGGCGGGCCTCGGGCTGGAAATCAGGGAGGAAGCCCCCGGCCGGCTGACCTGCACGGGCGGCGGGGGTCACGTCACGGCGGCCTTTTGTCCCGAGGGGGACCGGACGCGCCTGCGGATCGCAACGAGCGGGTGGGCCGTGCCGGTGAAACGATTCGTCGCGGAATTGCCGTGAACCGCCGTCCGCCCCGGGGCACGGGGAGCCTCCCGCGCGCGGGGAGGCGGGCGAAACAAAGACAGGAGGCAACGGGGATGAAGATTCGTACCGGATTGTCGCTCCGCGCGGCAGGGCTGGCCCTCTGCGCACTGGCGGCCGCAACGCCCGCCGCCGGGCAGGACCTGCAGAAGACCATGACCTACGACGACTACGCCGCCCTGCCGAAGCTCGAGATCGTGACCGAGGAGGTCGGGGGCACCTTCGCGGCGGCCCGGATCGAGCATGTCTCGTTCAAGGACGTGGAGGGCATCGACCGCTACCACATGACGGGAATCACGGCCAAGGGCAGGGCGTCGGGCATGAAGCCCCTCGTGCAGGACTACAGGAAGGTCCGCCTCGCCGCGAAGGGGCTGATGGCCAGGCTGTGCGGGAAGAAGAAGCCCGTCGTGGAATCGGACCTGCTCTACCCCGACCACTTCACGACCCAGTTCCGGTGCCAGTAGGGCTCGAGGGTTTCACGCCCTCACGCCGACGACGAGACGACCGCGGACCTTGCCGGCCAGGAGATCGGCCGCGTATTTCGGAACGTCGCCGAGCGTGATGATCCCCGGCGTTATCTTATCGAGCGCGGCGGCCGGCAGGTCCCTGACCAGCCGCGACCAGGCCGCCTTGCGGCGCGGGATCGGGCACATCACGGAATCGACCCCGCGGAGGCTCACCGCCCGGAGGATGAAGGGCATGACCGTCGTCGGCAGGTCCGAGCTTCCCGCCAGGCCGCAGTTGGCCACGCAGCCGCCGTAGTGCATCTCGGCCAGCACCCGGGCGAGGACCCTGCCCCCCACCGTGTCGATCGCGCCGGCCCAGCGCTGGGCCTCCAGCGGCCGCGGCGTTTCCGCCCACTCCGGGCCTGCGACGAAGTCCGTGGCGCCGAGGTCCTGCAGGTATTCGTGCGTGTCCTCCTGGCCGGGGGCCGTCAGCACGGCGACCCGGTATCCCAGGTTGGCCAGGACCGCCACGGCCACGCTCCCCACACCGCCCGCCGCCCCCGTCACGAGGACCGTTCCCCCGCCGGGCTTGACCCCCGCCTCCTCGAGCGTCATGACGCAGAGCATGGCCGTGAAGCCGGCCGTCCCGATGGCCATGGCCCCATGCGTGCTCAAGCCTTCGGGCAGCGGGACGAGCCAGTTGGACTTCACGCGGGCCCTCTGGGTGTAGCCCCCCCAGTAGCGCTCCCCCACGCTCCAGCCCGTCAGGACAACCCGGTCGCCCTCCCTGTAGAAGGGCGACTTCGACTCCAGGACGGTGCCCGCCAGGTCGATGCCCGGCACCATGGGGTACTCGCGGACGATCTTGCCCGTGCCGGTGACGGCCATGGCATCCTTGTAATTCAAAGAGGAATACTCGACGGCCACGAGCACGTCGCCCTCGGGCAGATCGTCCACCGTGAGCTGCTCGATGGCATGCCGGACCGTTTCGCCCTCCTGCCTCAGCACCAGCGCCTTGAATGTGTCGGACATCTCTCGCCCCCCTTTTTTTCCCGGACCGGCTATGCGTTCCATGCCGACGCCCCGGGTCATGCAGGGCAACGGGCGTCAGGCTGAGGGGAGGAAAGACCCCGTCCCGCCACCCGACTCCCGTTGCCTGTGACCTCCATTATCCCGCCTCCGCGATCCGGGCGGGCGTCCGCTCGAACTCGTCGCTTCGGATGAACTGCACCGCGTTCTTGAAAAATGCCAGCCCCATCCCCTCCTCGGGGAGATCCTCCCGGGTCCAGCGGGGGTGGTTCGTGAAGTGGGTATAGGCCTCGGGGTGGGGCATCAGGCCGAAGAGGCGCCCCGTCTCGTTGCAGATCCCGGCGACGGCGTCGACGGCGCCGTTGGGGTTGGCGGGGTACTCCATGGTGGGCTCGTCGCTGTCCTGCGTGCAGTAGCGCACGACCGCCTGCTGCTGCCGGTGCAGGCGCCTGAGGACCGCGGCGCTTCTGGCCATGAACTTCCCCTCGCCGTGGCGCACGGGGAGGTAGATCTTCTTGAGTCCCCGTGTGAATACGCAGGGAGACTTCTCGTTGATCGAGAGCCACACCCAGCGGTCCTCGAAGCGGCCCGAGTCGTTGAAGGAGAGCGTCACCGTCTGCCTGAAGACCTCGCCGTCGAAGGCCGGCAGGATGCCGAGCTTCACCATGAGCTGGAAGCCGTTGCAGACGCCGAGGATGAGCTTGCCCTCTCCGATGAAGCGCAGGAACTGCTCGCGCAGGGGCTCGCCGCTGCCCTGCACCCTCGCGTGGACGATCCGGTTGGCGGCCGCCTTGGCCGAGCCCAGGTCGTCGCCGTCGA
>CAYSDD010000010.1:6564-19039 GCA_964429555.1 uncultured Syntrophaceae bacterium | reverse complement strand
GGATATCCTGGCTGTCCAAGGCGACATGGAGATTGTCAGGGCTTGAAGGCAGAAATATTCGACTACAAGCAAAGTTTACATAACATATCTTATCAGACATATTGGTTGACCGCTCATCGGCGAGATAAGAGACGTGGACTCGCAGGTCACCCTCCGGTCGCCCTGCCTGGCGGCATGCCGGGATCGCAGCGATC
The DNA here is from genome assembly GCA_964429555.1 of uncultured Syntrophaceae bacterium. Classification (GTDB taxonomy): domain Bacteria; phylum Desulfobacterota; class Syntrophia; order Syntrophales; family UBA2192; genus UBA2192. The sequence continues at coordinate 18,845 of CAYSDD010000010.1, read as the reverse complement.
GAACGTGAGACGATGGTTGAATTCATCTACTCATTGCATTGAATATGAACAAATAATTTATTTTGCGAGATCCTATCCTTCACCTTTCACCGCATTTCGCATGATTGAACTTTTTCAATATTTAAAATGACTTATGATTATAATATTAACCGATATCTTCATGATAATGAGAGATTGATTGATAATATAACAGCAAGTAATCGTATATTAAATACTTTTTAGATTGAATGCAAAGATCGAAACCGGTCTCGTGATATTGATACAGGGGGATCAAGGGATGGAGGGATTCGTCTCAGGTCCGGGATTTTCTGCAGAACAATCGGGATTGACCTTAAAGGCCCTCTTCGGCGAGCTTTTTGATCAGCTCGGTCTGCCTGGCGTTGAGCTTTCTTGGGACATCGACAAAGATGCGCACGTACTGGTCCCCCCTCCCTTCGCCTTTCAGATGGGGAACCCCGAAGCCCTTCATGCGGATCTTGGTGTTGCTCTGGGTCCCGGGGGGAACCTTCATTCTCTTGGGCGTGCCGCCCAGGGTGGGCACCTCGATCGTCGTTCCCAGGCAGGCCTGGGAGAAGCTGACGGTTTTCTCCACGTACAGGTCGTCGCCGTCACGCGAGAAAATGGGATGCGGGAGCACCTGGATGTTGAGGTACAGATCCCCGGCGGGTCCCCCGTATGGCGACCGGAGCCCCTTGCCGGCGAGGCGCAGTTTCTTGCCGGAGGAAATCCCGGCAGGAATCTTCACGCTGACCTCCTCGGTGATGTCGCCCTTTCTCAAGGAGAGCTTCTTTTCGGTCCCGAGGACAGATTCTTCCAATGTAATCGATAGGTTATACTCGATATCCTGGTCTCTGGAAGGGGCCGGCTCCCTTTGCCCGTAGGCCTGTTCCGCGAAGATGTCTCCGAAGGGGTCCGCACGGCGCTGCGTGTAAACGCGCCTCTTCCCGCCCTGGCCCCCCGTGCCGCCGAACCAGGTGAACTCCCCCCCGAGATTCCCGAAGCCGAACCCTCGCAGGATGTCGTTGATGTCGAAGTTGCGGAAGATGTCTTCCTGGGAAAACTTCTGCCGGAAGGCGTCTGTTCCGAACTCATCGTATTGTTTACGTTTTTCAGGGTCGCTGAGAACGGCGTAGGCCTCGCTGATCTCCTTGAACTTCTCTTCGGCCCGCTTCTTGTCGGTCGGGTTGCGGTCGGGATGGTACTTCAAGGCGAGCTTGCGGTACGCTTTCTTGATGTCCTCGATGCTGGCACCCTTGTCCAGGCCAAGGACTTTGTAGTAATCGTCGGCCATGCTCTCTCTTCGCGCCTGTGGGTTTGCAGTACGCCACTAAGTTAGGGATCGATCCGCGTCCCGTCAATAGCCCGTCGGCCCGTCGATCAGGCGGCACGCCCCAGGTCGAAGGCCCTGAGATTCGCCTCGACGATCTTTTCCGGCAGCATCTCCGTGAGGACCCGCTTCCAGTCGCCGGCGTCGACTTCGGGGATGAAACGGGAAACGGCGCCCAGCATGACGGTGTTGACGGCCCTGCGGTTTCCGGCCTTCGCGGCGAGTTCGGGGCCGCCCACCACTTTCACGTTTTCCGCACCGAAGCGGGCCCGCAGGCTCTCGTAGATGTCCTTGGGGTAATCCGCCTCGCCGAGGTTGACCGAGGGCGGATAGATCTCCTCGTCGTTCACGAGCACGATCCCGCCCGGTTTGAGATAATCGAGGTACCGGAGCGATTCGAGTTTCTCGAAGGAAACGATGATGTCGACGTCCCCCCGTTTGGCAAGGGGCGAGTACACCTTCCGGCCGTACCGGACGTGACTCGTGACGCAGCCGCCGCGCTGGGCCATGCCGTGCACCTCGCTCTTCTTCACGTCGTGGCCCTTCCCCATCATGACCTTGCAGATGATATCGCTCGCCAGCAGGATCCCCTGTCCCCCGACACCGGCCAGAAGCAGGCTCTTCACCCTGTTTTCCATGTTTCTACGCACCCTCCCGCATGATCGCTTCCTGCCGGCAGAGCTGCGCGCAGAGGCTGCAGCCCGTGCACAGGTTCGCGTCGATCACGGCGATCCCCTTCTGTTTTTTGCGCTCCGGTCTCGGGGGCATGCCCGACTTCTCGAAGTCCTTCCAGGAAATGGCCGGACAGCCGCAGCTCAGACAGACCTTGCACCCGATGCACAGGTCGGGGTCCGTGAAAAAGGGCTTGGCCCGGTCGGCCTTCTTGCTCATCAACAGCACGCAGGGAGACCGGGAGATGATCAGCGAGGGCCCGTCCTTCGCGAGCTCACGCTTCAGCACCTCCGTCGTGTTCTTGTACTGCAGCGGGTCGATGACCTCGACGCTGTCGATGCCCAGGACCTTTCCCAGGGACGCAAAATCGAGTTCCCGGGTCTTCTCCCCCTGCAGGGTGTACCCCGTCGCGGGGTGCTCCTGCATGCCCGTCATCGCCGTCGTTCGGTTGTCGGCGATGATGAAGACGGCGTCGCTGCGGTTGTAGGCCGCGTTGAGCAGCGTCGTGATCCCCGAGTGGATGAAGGTCGAATCGCCGATGACGCCGACGACCTTCCCCTTCCCTTTCGGCCCCAGCGCCTTGCTCATCCCGTGGGCGATCCCGATGCTCGCGCCCATACAGATGCAGCTGTCCATCGCCGACAGGGGCTTCATGTAGGAGAGGGTGTAGCAGCCGATATCGCCCGAAACGAAGGCCTTGGTCTTGCCCAGGGCGTAGAACAGCGCCCGGTGCGGGCAGCCGGGGCACAGGTTCGGCGGCCGCGGCGGGATGGCCGGCGGCGTGACGGCCGGGGCGGTCGATCTGCCGGTCACGCCCTTCTCGATCACGCCGGGGTCGAACTCGTTGGTGTAGGGGAAAACGGCCTTGCCGGACACCTCGATCCCCATGGCCCTCACCTGCTCCTCGATGAAGGGGTCGAGCTCCTCGACGACGTAGAGCGTCTTCACCCTCGAGGCGAAGTCCCGGATCATCTTCTCGGGCAGGGGGTGCACCAGGCCGAGTTTCAGGTAGGAGTACTCCGGGAAGGCATCCCTGGCGTAGTTGTAGGGCATGCCCGCCGTGATGATGCCCACCTCGGGGGAGCCCATCTCCACCCGGTTGCCCGGGAAGGTCTCCGCCCACTCGCGGAGGGCCTGCATGCGCGTTTCCACCTCGACGCGCCGGGCTCGCGCGTTGACGGGGACCATGACGTACTTGAGGGGCAGGTGACGGATGTCCGTCCGGTCCGCGACGGGCGACCGCTCTTCGGTCCGGACGACGCTCTTGGAGTGGGACACGCGGGTCGTCGTGCGCAGGAAGACGGGCGTGTCGAATCGCTCGGAGAGCTCGAAGGCGAGCTTGATGAAGTCCTTGGCCTCCTGGCTGTCGGCGGGCTCCAGCATGGGGATCTTGGCGAACTTGGCGTAGTTGCGGTTGTCCTGCTCGTTCTGCGAGCTGTGCAGGGAGGGGTCGTCGGCCGTGATGATCACGAGCGCCCCGTTGGTTCCCGTGTAACTGACGGTGAACAGGGGGTCTGCCGCCACGTTGACGCCCACGTGCTTCATCACCGCCATGGCCCGCGCCCCCGCGAAGGCGGCCCCGATGGCCACCTCGAGCCCCACCTTCTCGTTGGGCGACCACTCGGCGTAGACCCCCCTGTACTGGGCGAAGGCCTCCAGGATCTCCGTGCTCGGCGTCCCGGGGTACCCTGCGCCGAAGGTGGCGCCGCACTCCCACGCGCCCCGTGCGATCGCTTCGTTTCCCGACATCAGTTCCAGCATCGTTCTTCTCCGTCTCCGTCTATCCCAGCTGCGCGATCTTGCGTTTCAGGAGGGTCGTGGCCGCGGGGTCCTTGGTCTTCTCCAGCGCCTTCCTGTAGTAGTCCAGCGCCTTGCCGCGGTCGTTCATCTCCTCGTGGATTCGCGCGATGTTCCGGTAGCTGATCCCCTCGTGCACGGCCCCCGGGTTCATCGAGGCGACCCTGCCGAAGGCCTCGAGGGCCTTCTCGTACTCCTTTTTCGCCTCGTGGGCGTAACCGATCCCGAACCAGGCGTAGATCGCCCGGATGTCCTTGGCCCCCGCCCGGTCGAGAAAGTCCCGATAGACCTGGATGGACCGGTCATAGTCCCCCGAGCTGAAGTAGAGGCTTCCCAGCTCGTATCGGGCGCTCTGGGCGGCATCGGTCGAGGGGTACTTCTCGACGACCTCCGCCAGCGCCTTGACGGCCTCGGGGCCGGCCGTTCCCGTGCCCATGGGGTCTGCCTTCATCGCCCGGATGCGCGCATCGAAATACAGCCTGGCCGCATCGCTTTCCTGGGAAGAGGCGTAGAAGAAATACCCCCCGCCCAGGACCATCGCGAGGACGATCGCCCCGCCGGCGGCGAAGAGCATTCGCCGATTCCGGGCGGCAAAGGCAATGACCCTTCCCATGGCCTCCTGAAAGGCATCGGGCTGTTCCAGGTCCTTCTTGTCGAGTTTGGCTGCTACCATGATCCCGTTCTCCGGTGTCGATCAAAAAATGATCGGGCGTCCGCCCGACGTGCTGCTCTCCGAACCGTCCCGTACCGCCCGGCTCATCCGCCGGGCCGCCCGGCCTGCATCGCCCTGAAGATCTCCCCCACCTGCGCCGGGGGCCGCACGATCTTTCCCTCCCGGCTCAGAAAGGCATGGAGCGTGGAGCCCTCCGCGAGCAGCCGCTGTCTGCTTTCGTCCCAGATCTCGTAGGCGAACTTCACGCTGGCGCGCCGGAAGTACTCGACGCGGGTCTCGACGAGGACGATGTCGTCGTAGCGCGCCGGGTAGAGATAGTGGCACGCAAGCTCCGTGAGAGGGAGGAAGAACCCCTCCTTCTCCATCTCGCTGTACACGAGCCCCGCTTCCCGCATGAGCTCCGTGCGGCCGATCTCGAACCAGCGGATGTAGTTCGTGTGGTAGACGATCCCCATCGCGTCGGTGTCGGCGTAGATGACCCGGATCTTAACGGCGCCTGTCTTCAATGAACCGTCTCCAGTCGCCGATGAACCCCTCCATCAGCTGCCATCCCGGGGTCACGACGAGCCCCCCCCGCCGGGCCGCTTCCTCTCCGTACCCCTCGGCTCCCCGCACGTTGTCGTCCCGCCGGGAGCACAGGACGGCAAAGGGGCTCGGCTCGGCCGTGTGGGTCCTCTTCGCGATCGGCGTGGGGTGGTCGCTCAGCACGAGGACGCGGTAATCGCCGTGACGCCCGATCCCCCCGAGCACGGTGCCCACCACCTTGCCGTCGAACTCCTCGATGGCCTTCACCTTCCCCTCGAGGTTTCCCTCGTGCCCCATCTCGTCGGGGGCCTCCACGTGGACGAAGACGAAGTCCTTTTCCCCGAGCGCCTCTAGGGCCTTGCGGGCCTTCCCGACGTAGTCCGTGTCGATGTAGCCCGTGGCCCCCGGCACCTTGAGGATCTCGAGGCCCGCGTAGACCCCGAGGCCGTTGAGGAGATCCACGGCCGAGATCATGCCCCCGCTGAGGCCGTACTTCACCGACAGGGGCTCCATGGCGGGCTTGCCGCCCTGCCCCCAGAGCCAGACGGAGGTCGCCTGCCTCTTCCCCAGGCCGGCCCGCCTGCGGTTGACGGGATGGTCTTTCAGGATCGCCCGGGAGCGCAGCATGACGCCGAGCACGTCTTCGGCGCCCTTGCCCTTCGGGAGCCATGCCGTCGTCGGCTGTCCCGTGATGTCGTGGGGGGGCGTGGTTTCCACCTCGGGCCCCCCGCCCTTCCAGACGAGCAGGTGGCGATATCCCACGCCGGGGTGGAATTTCAGCGTCGCCGTCCCCATTGCGCGGTCGAGGTCCCGGATGATCTCCCGGGCCTCGTCGGAGGGGATGTGCCCCGCCGTGAAGTCCACCATGACGGGGTCGGGCCCCTCACCGAGGGTGACGAGGTTGCAGCGGAAGGCCAGGTCCCCCGGCTCCAGCTGCACCCCCATGCTGGCCGCCTCGAGCGGGCCGCGTCCCGTGTAGCAGACCGCGGGGTCGTAGCCGAGCACGGAGAGGATGGCCACGTCGCTACCCGGCTTCATGCCCCCCGGGACCGTGTCGATCAGGCCGAGGGTCCCCTCGCGGGCGATCCGGTCCATGTGCGGGGTCTTCGCATAGGCCAGCGGGGTCTTCCCGCCCAGACTCTCGACGGGCCAGTCGGCCATGCCGTCGCCGAGCAACACCACGTATTTCATTTCAGCCTGTCGTCCTCGATGCGGATCCGCACCGTCTTGCCCTTCAGCACGGCCAGTCGGTCGATCTCCTTCAGGGCGATTCGCACGTCCCTCTCACGGGATTCGTGCGTCGTCATGACCACGGGCACTGCCCCCGTCCTGTCGGTCGCCCTGCCCTTCTGGATGACGGCGGCGATGCTGATGTTGTGCTTCCCGAGGATCCCGGAGATCTTCGACAGCACGCCGGGCCGGTCCAGGGCGGAGAACCGGAAGTAGTAGTTGGTCACGATCTCTTCCATGGGCATCAGGGCGATCTCCTCGATCCCGTCCTCCGAGAGCGAGCGCGACGGGACACGCCGGGCAATCCCCTTCTGGAGGTCCCGCGCGATGTCGATCAGGTCGGCCACGACGGCGCTCGCCGTCGGCATCATCCCCGACCCCTGACCGTAGAGGAATACGGACCCCGAGGCGTCGCCGCGGATGTGCAGGGCGTTGTAGTTGCCGTTGACGCTCGCCAGCAGGTGATCGAAGGGGATCATGGTGGGGTGGATCCTGGCCTCGACGGCATCGCCGCGCTCGATCGCGATGGCCAGCAGCTTGATCCTGTAGCCCAGTTCCCGGGCGAACTCGATGTCCTGCTGGCTCACCCCCGTGATGCCCTCCCGGTAGATGTCTGCGAGGTTCACCCGCTTGCCGTACGACAGGGAGAGCACGATGCCCAGCTTGTGCGCCGTGTCGATCCCCTCCACGTCGAAGGTGGGGTCGGCCTCGGCGAAACCGAGTGCCTGCGCCTCCCGGAGCACCATCTTGTAGTTCTTGCCCTCGTCGCTCATCTTGGTGAGGATGAAGTTCGTGGTCCCGTTGAGGATGCTGAAGATGGAACGGATCCGGTTGGCCGCCAGGCTCTCGCGCAGGGTCTTGATGACGGGGATCGTGCCCCCGACGCTGGCCTCGAAGCCGATGTTGACGCCGCGCTGCTCGGCGGCCCTGAAGATCTCGTCGCCGTAGGTGGCCAGCAGGGCCTTGTTGGCCGTCACCACGTGCTTGCCCTGGCGGATGGCCTCGAGGATGAAGCTCTTCGCCGGTTCATACCCCCCGACCAGCTCGATGACGATCGAGATCTCCGGGTCGTTGAGGATGGCCCGGGCGTCGCGGGTCAGGATCTTTCGGTCCACCGCCACCGGGCGGGGCGTTTTCAGATCGAGATCGGCGATCTTCCGGATGACGATCCTCGCCCCGAGACGCTTCTCGATCAGGCCGCCGTTTTCCGCGAGAAGCTTCACGGTTCCCGAGCCGATGTTGCCGAAGCCGATCAGGCCGGCCTGGATGGTCTTCATGGCGCTGGCTCCCGTTTGCACAGACTGCGGCGAGGGCCGCCGTGCAGGACGTTCGAAGGCTCCGATTATAGTGAAAATCGTTGACTTGTCAAAAGAAATCCAAGGCGGGCGTCAGCCCGTCCGTGCCAGATCGAGACGGCTCTCCCACCTCCACAGGAGGACTTCCCGCAGCAGCGCGTGCTCCGGCCTCTGGAGGCGGGGGTCTTTCTGCACCAGCGCGAAGGCCTCCGTGCGCGCATCGCCCAGCAGCCTGCCGTCGCGCAGGATGTCGGCCACGCGGAAATCGGGGATGCCGGATTGGCGCGTCCCCATCATCTCCCCGGGTCCCCGGATCTCGAGGTCCGCCTCCGCGATCCGGAAGCCGTCCTGGGTCTGCTCCATGATGCCGAGGCGCTTGCGCGCGTTCTCGGATCCCCGGGAGCCGGTCATCAGGATGCAGTAGGAAGGAATGTCGCTGCGGCCCACCCGCCCCCGGAGCTGGTGGAGCTGGGCGAGGCCGAACCGCTCGGCGTGCTCGATCACCATGAGCGAGGCCTGGGGGATGTCGATGCCCACCTCGATCACGGTGGTGGCCACCAGGATGTCGAGCGCACGGCCGTTGAAGGCCTGCATGATCCGCTCTTTTTCCGGCCCCTTCATCCGGCCGTGGATCAGCCCGACGCGGAACTCCGGGAACACCTCCCGCTGCAGGTGTTCGGCCATGCGGGTGGCGTCCTTGAGATCGAGGGCCTCCGACTCCGTGACGAGGGGGTAGACGATGAAGACCTGGTTGGACTTCGCGATCTCCTTCCGGATGATCTCGTAGACGCGGGGTCGCTCCCGCTCGTAGAAGACCTTCGTCCGGACGGGCTTCTTCCCCGGGGGCATCTCGTCGATGACCGAGATGTCCAGGTCCCCGTAGACGGTCATCGCGAGCGTTCGGGGGATGGGGGTCGCCGTCATGACCAGCACGTCGGGGTTGGCGCCCTTGGCGCGCAGGGCGGCGCGCTGCACGACGCCGAAACGGTGCTGCTCGTCGACGACCACGAGTCCGAGCTTCCGGAAGTCCACCCCTTCCTGAATGAGGGCGTGGGTCCCCACGACGATGTGGACCTCGCCCGCCTCGATCCGCCGCGCGATCTCCTTCTTTTCCGGGCTGCGCATGCCGCCCAGCAGCAGGGCCGCCTTCAGGCCCAGCGACTCCGCCCACCGCCCGACGTTGCGGTGGTGCTGCTCCGCGAGGATCTCCGTCGGGGCCATGAGGGCCGCCTGGTAGCCGTTCTCGCAGGCCGTCAGCATGGCCGCCATGGAGACGACGGTCTTGCCGCTGCCCACGTCGCCCTGCAGGAGGCGGTGCATCGGCGACGGCCGCGCCATGTCCCCGTGGATCTCCGCGATCACGCGGCTCTGTGCCGCCGTGAGCCCGAAGGGCAGGATGGACAGGAACCGGCCCGTCAGTTCCCCCCCCGTCTCGAAGGCGATCCCCTCGTCGAGGACGTTTCCCGCGTGCTTCAGGGCCATGGCGAGCTCGAAATAGAACAGCTCGTCGAAGATGAGCCGGCGATGGCCGTCGGAACGCATGGCGTTGAGGCGGTTCATGTCCTCCTCCGGGCCGGGGAAATGCACGGCGCGGACGGCCTCGATGATGTCGATCAGGCCCTGCCGCTCGCAGATCTCCCGCGGGATCGGCCCCGGCATGTAGCGGGCGTAGTCCTCGACGGCGTGCAGGAGAATCCGGCGCAGGTGCTTCTGCCCGAGCCCCTCCGTCTCGGAGTAGATCGGGACGATCCGCTTGAAGTGCAGATGGCCCTCCTCCCCCTCCTCGAGGATCTCGTAATCGGGGTGGATCATCTCGGGCTCGAACCGGTAGATCCGCATCTCGCCGGTCAGGATGACCCGGCACCCCGGCTTGAAGACGTTTCGCAGATAGGCAAAGCTGCCCTTGAACCACTTCGCCTTCAGGGCCGCCGTGTCGTCGCGGATCAGCGCCTCGAAGACCTTCCGTTTGCGGTACGGGTGGATGTCGGCCCGGACGACGGTGCCGACGACGGTTTCCTTCCTTCCCGCCTCGGCACGGGCGATGGGCTTGACGAAACGGCGGTCCTCGTACTTCCGGGGCAGGAACAGCAGGAGGTCCTCAACGGTCTTCAGCCCCTTGCGGGCGAGGAGCTGGCCGATCTTGGGTCCCACCCCCTTGACGAACTGGGCCGGCTGGGTCAGCTTCTCCACGGCCGCCTCGAGCGAGGCGAGGGCCTCCCGCGGGACGCTCTGCGGCAAGGCGCGGCCATCGTCGTCCCCGGACCCGGCGAGTTCCCCCTTCAGGGCGTCGATGCAGGCGAGTCCCTCGGCGATCCGCCTCTTTCTTTCCTGCGGGGATGCGGCGTCGAAGCCCGAAACGATCCCGTCGAGCGCCGTCAGCCGCATCGCCATGCGCCCGGAGCGCTCGGTGTCCGTCACCTTCTGCGGAAGCGCGTCCCGCAGGGCGGCGATCTTCTTCCGGAGCGGCTCTTCGAGATTGCGCACGAGGGTCAGGTTCCGAAAGTCATTGCCGGCGGAAAAGCGCAGGGGGTTCTCGATCTTTTCCAAGGCCTGTTTCAGGGTTTCCATGCCCCTTACCCCCTGTGGTTTCCGCAGGGCCGCGACAGCCGCCCCCGATGCCGAACCCGCCGCGAATGCGGGCCCGATCAAGATGGAACTTCCCGATATGTCTATCAAATTTACTCACTTGGCACAAGCCTCGAGTTGCCCCGCCGGCCAGGAACGAATTGACAAGCCCGAAACTTTCGGATATGGTGCCTGCGACTGTCCGCCCAACGGGTTTTGACCGTCCATTCCGCCGTTTTTTCCGCGCAGCCGAGGGGTGCATATGGGGGGCAACGTTTCGTACAAGGACTCCGGAGTCGACATCGACAAGGGGAACCGGTTCGTCGATGTGATCAAGCCGCTCGTCAAGACCACCTTCCGGAAGGAGGTCATGGGCGGCCTCGGGGGGTTCGGGGGGCTGTTCCATCTCGACAAGGTCAAGTACAGGGACCCCGTCCTCGTGGCATCCACGGACGGCGTGGGCACCAAGCTCAACGTCGCCCGCATGATGAACCGCTACAACACGGTCGGCATCGACCTCGTGGCCATGTCCGTCAACGACGTGATCGTCCAGGGCGCCGAGCCGCTGTTCTTCCTCGATTACATCGCGTCGGGCGCCGTCGACATCGAGATCGGCAGGCAGCTCGTCGAGGGCGTCGTCAAGGGCTGCCGGGACGCGGGCTGCGCCCTGCTGGGCGGTGAGACGGCCGAGATGCCCGGCTTCTACGGCGAGGGGGACTACGAGCTCGTCGGGTTCTGCGTCGGCATCGTCGAGGCGGACAAGCTCATCGACGGCTCCCGGGTCGGCATCGGCGACAAGATCATCGGCCTGGCCTCGAGCGGCATTCACAGCAACGGGCTGTCGCTGGCGCGCAAGGTCTTCTTCGACCGCTGCGGACTGCAGGCCAACGACCCCGTGGAGGGCCTGCTGCTGCCCGTGGGCGAGGAGCTGCTCACGCCGACGCGGATCTACGTCAAGAGCATCCTCAATCTCAACAAGAACTTCAGTCTCAAGGGGCTCGTCCACATCACGGGCGGCGGGTTCTACGACAACATCCCCCGGATCCTGCCCGAGCGCTGCGCGGCCGTGATCCACCGGGGGAGCTGGCCGGAGCTCCCGGTCTTCCAGGCCATCCGGAGACACGGCCAAATCGAGGATGCCGAGATGTTCCGCGTCTTCAACATGGGGATCGGGATGATGGTCATCGTGGACGCGGAGTCGGCCCCGGAGGTCCTCGAGCGCCTGGGGGCCCTGGGAGAGAAGGCCTACCTGATCGGATCGATCGAGAAGAGACAGCCCGAGGCCCCGCCCGTCATCATTGCCTGACCCGGGAGGGCCGGAGTGCATCCATGACGAGAATCGTGAACCTGGGCGTCCTCGTGTCGGGGAGCGGCTCCAACCTGCAGTCCATCATCGACAACATCGAAAACGGGGCCCTGCCCGCGAAGATCGGCGTCATCGTCAGCAACAACCCCGCGGCCTTCGCCCTCGAGCGGGCGCGAAAGCACGGGATTGCGGCCGTCGTGATCGAGCACGCGGGCTTCGCCGACCGCGAGGCCTACGACCGACACGTCGTCGACACGCTGCAGGCCCACGGCGTGGAGCTGGTGGTGCTGGCCGGGTTCATGCGGGTCCTTTCCCCCCTTTTCCTGCGCGCCTTCCCGATGCGGGTCATGAACATCCACCCGGCCCTTCTGCCCTCGTTCCCCGGCACGCACGGCCAGAAGAAGGCCTTCGACTACGGGGTGAAGTTCTCCGGCTGCACGGTCCATTTCGCCGACGAGGGCGTGGACACGGGCCCCATCATCATCCAGGCCGTCGTTCCCGTCTACGACACGGATACCGAGGAGACCCTCTCGCGGCGCATCCTCAAGGAAGAGCACCGGATCTACCCGCAGGCCATCCGTCTGTACGCCGAGGGGAAACTGCACGTCGAGGGGCGCAAGGTGCGCGTCCTCGGCCACCCGGAGCCGGAAGACAGCCCACGGCACAACCCGCCCGTCACCGATTTTTGATGGACCCTCGAGGCCGCCTCTCTGCACCCGGGCCGTGCGGCGTCCTGCACGGGTCGCTCAAAACGCCTTTGCGCGGGCGGCAGCCGGGTTTCGCGGCGGCCGTGGCATCGACAGCGGCCCCATGATCGCATTTGACAAGGGTGGCCGCTTTCAGCAAAATGAGACATCCTCGAAGGGCCCCCGCCGGGGGCCGGGAACGCAA
>CAYSDD010000010.1:0-6464 GCA_964429555.1 uncultured Syntrophaceae bacterium | reverse complement strand
CTTTCAGCAAAATGAGACATCCTCGAAGGGCCCCCGCCGGGGGCCGGGAACGCAAACCATGTACGACGTGATCGTCATCGGCAGCGACCTCAGTTCCCTCATCGCCGCGCTGCTTGCCGCCCGCTACGGCCGCAAGACCGTGCTGGTCTCCGAGTCCGGCCTCGAGGACGGCCTCGCGCGTTCCGGCTACCTCTTCAACGTCGACCCCTTCCCCTGGAGCGGCTTCGGCCCGGGGCAGGTCTTTTCGAGGCTGCTCTCGGAGCTCAACATCCCCCTGCCGGAGCCCTCGCGCGTTTCGCCGCTGAACCCGGCCCTGCAGGTCATCCTGTCCGAGCACCGCATCGACTTCTTCCTCGACCGCGACGCCCTCCTGCGGGATCTCGCCCGGGAGTATCCCGGCGAGGACAGGCAGATCCACGCCCTGTACCATGCCGTCGCCAGGGTGGGCGAAACCCTCGAGCGCGCGGTGCGCGAAACCCTCGAGACCCGGGACCGCTCCCTCAAGGGCCTGATGAAGAGCTGCCTCGACATGCCCTTCGTCATGGGGGAGATCTGGAGGCTCGAGCAGAAGATCCGCTCGGCCGCAAAGGACCCTTCCCTCGGTGCGGTCTTCGACTCGGAGCTCACCCTGCTGTCGAACCTGCACGTCAACCACGCCAAGCCCCTTTCCTCGGCCTACCTGCTTTCGCTGCCCTGGCGGGGGCTCTACTATCATTTCGGGGGCAAGCAGCGCATGCTCGGGCAGCTCCGGAAGCGCTACGAGGAACTGCGCGGGGAGACCCTCCCGGACTGCGCGGTCGAGGCCATCCGGGCGGGCGGCCGAATCGAGGTGGACATCCGGTCGAGGGGCAAGCCGGCCGGCCTGCTGGCGCAGGAACTCGTCATCAGCGCAAAGTCCCCTGCCCTGGAAAAGGTCCTGTCCTCGGGGGGCAAACTCTCCCGGCTCGCCCGCCGGCTCCGAAAGGTCGAGACCCGCCGGCATCCCTTCACCCTGCACCTGGGCGTCGACAACCGGGGGCTTCCGGACCGCATGGGCGAATACGTCATCCACGTGCCCGGGCCCTCCGCAGGGGGGGAGCGCCCGTGGCTGTTTCTCGAAGCGAACGTGGCCGACGACACGGCCCTGGCGCCCCTGGGGAAGAGGACGCTGGCGGTCACGGCGTTGTTGCCCCGGTCCCCGGTCGGGATGTCGGACGGGGAGCTCCGCGCCGTCGCCGAGGGCATGCTGCAGTCGCTGGAAGGGTTCCTGCCCTTCCTGCGGGAGAACATCGATTTCATGGATCTCGACGGCTCCATCGAGATCTCGCGTCGTTACCAGCAGGTCGTGAACCCCCGTTATCGGTTCACGGGCCTTTCCCTGCCCGGCCTGATGAGCTTCCCGGTCCGCTCACCGCTGCCGAACGTATTTCTGACCGGTGGAATGATCTTTGCGGGCCTCGGGTTCGAGGGGGAAGTCCTCTCGGGCATGAAGGCGGGACACCTCGCAGCGGGAGATGCGGAGAGATGAAGAAGATGCAGACGGATTTCAAGATCGAGAGCCTCGGCAGGCCCAAGATCCCCTCGCCGCTCACGGTGGGCTACTTCAAGAGCGACGACGAGAGGGTCCTGAGCGACATCACCGTCGACGCGCGGCAGGCCCGGCCCCTGCCGTCGGTATCCCTGGAGGTGGCCGGCCCCCGGGAGACGATCTACTTCGAGCCCCAGAAGGTCAAGGCGGCCGTGGTCTCCTGCGGCGGCCTGTGCCCCGGGATCAACGACGTGCTGCGCGCCCTGGTCATGGAGCTCCACTTCCGCTACGGGGTGCGGAACATCATCGGGGTGAAGTACGGCTTCCAGGGCCTGATCCCGCGATACGGCCACGAATTCCTGGAACTGACCCCCGACGTGGTCAAGGACATCCAGGACCTCGGGGGCAGCATCCTCTCCTCGTCGCGGGGCAACCAGGACATCGTCGAGATGGTGGACTCCCTGGAACGGATGAACATCAATCTCTTCTTCGTCATCGGCGGGGACGGCACGATGCAGGCCGCCCAGCTGATCACCGAGGAGACGGCCCGCCGGAAACTGAAGATCGGCGTGATCGGCATCCCCAAGACGATCGACAACGACCTCGTCCTCATCCAGAAGAGCTTCGGGTTCGACACGGCCATCTCCGAGGCCGTCAAGACGATCCAGTGCGCCCACGTGGAGGCCAAGGGGGCGCCCATGGGGATCGGCCTCGTGAAGCTGATGGGGCGCCAGTCCGGTCACATCGCCGCCTCGGCGGCCCTGGCCCAGGGGGATGCGAATTTCGTCCTCATCCCCGAAGTGCCGTTCGACCTCGACGGGGAAAAGGGGTTCCTGCGCCATCTCGAGAAGCGGATGCTCGCCCGGCATCATGCCGTCATCATCGTGGCCGAGGGTGCGGGGCAGAACCTGTTCGCCCGGACAGGCCCGGTCCGCCGCGATGCCTCGGGCAACATCCGTCTCAACGACATCGGGGTCCTGCTGAAGGACCGGATCGAGGAGTACTTCCGGAAGAGGCGCATCGAGATCAACCTCAAGTACATCGACCCGAGCTACATCATCCGCAGCGTGCCCGCCAACGCCAGCGACAGCATCATGTGCGGCGTGCTCGCCCAGTACGCCGTCCACGCGGGGATGGCGGGAAAGACGGGCATGCTCGTGGGTCTCGTCAACGACGCCTACGTGCACCTGCCGTTCCGGGCCGTGGCCGCGCGGCGGAAGATGATCGACCCGCGCGGCAATATCTGGATGCTGGTCCTCGAGTCGACGGGGCAGCCCCTGACGATGAAAAACTAAAAAACGCTTGCATTCTCCCCGTCGTTGGTTTACATAGGCGGACCGATTCTTTTCGCGAGGTGTCTGTTATGGCCAGAGTCTGCGATGTCTGCGGCAAGGGCCCGGTGGTGGGTCACAACGTCAGTCACGCCAACAACAAAACGAAACGCGTCTGGTACCCCAATCTCCAGAAGCTCCAGGTCGTGGACGGCAAAGGGTCCGTGAAGCGGATGAAGGTCTGCACCCGCTGCCTGCGATCGGGCTCCGTGCGCAAGGCCCTATAGGCCGCCGTCGAACCCCGACGCTGCGATCTCCCGAAGCGTCGCCGACAGGAAGCGTTCGTGGTCGGCGACGCTTTCGATTCCCCTCTGCAGGAGATCCCGAACGCCCTGCCGCACCGAGTCCCCGGCCCCGCCGCGGCAGAACTTCCACAGAAACAGGTCGATCCGCCCCTCGAGGCTCACCGATCGCCGCAGGATTTCCTGCCGGTAGGCCGCCAGCCCCTGCAGCACCGCATCCCGTGCGATCCCGCCCGGCATCGCGTAGGCCCAGGTGAGCGTGTCGACGAGCCCTTCGATGCGGTCCTCGAGGGTCGCCTCCACGGCCCGGGAGAAGAGGTCCATGATCCCCGGGTTTCGCCGGTAAATCACCAGGTCCACGGCCATCTCGATGATGAGGTGAGAGCGGTAGAGCGCCTCGTCGCCGTCGATGGGCGTGCCGAGCCGCCGATGCATCCCCATCATGTCCCCGGCGAGCGCGGCCCCCTTGAGGAAGGCGTAGCCCCCCGACTCGTTCTCGGAACGGTCGTGGCCGTGGTGCGTGATGCGGCCATGGTGGGACAGGTCGTCGACGAGCAGGTGAAACTGGATGAACCGGGCCCTTTCACGGCCGGGCGGCAGGCTGCCGAGCCTCTCCATCCGGTGCGTCATCTCGGGCGTGATTGCCCGGTGCATGGGAAGGATGTCGGGCATCACGTTGTAGAGGAGGATGTCGAGGTTGTCGGGCCCCAGTCGGGCCCCCGCATATTCCTTCAGCAGCCAGGTGTGCGTGTTGAGCAGCATGTCCCCAAAGGACCGAAATCGCCGCGGCCCCCGCAGGCGATCGGTCCTCTCAGCCAGATTCTTTCGGGAACGCGAGTCCCGTCCCGTGCGGCAAGCCCTTCCGCGCACCGTCGCCGCCCTCCCGTGGACGGGCGGGACGCGGGCGATGCCGGAAGCCGCTGTCCGGGGGAAACGCCCGCATGCCGCTCCAGGATCGGGCCCTGCGGAAATGCTGCAATATCCGTAACATCGGCCCGGTCAAAGATCAAGGGCGAAGAATTCTTCCCTTGACAGGAAGCCTGACACTGCTAATATAAACGCCGTCCCTATCTCTGGCGCCCACGACGCAGGCCTGCCATCGGGCCCGCGGAAGAAAACGGTTCTATGCTGCCGACGACACGCTGGAAACTCTCCGAGGTCAAAGAGGATATCCGCGCTCTTTTCGCAGAAGAATTCAAGCTGAACCCCATCGTTTCCCAGATTCTCGTCAACCGCGGCATCACCGACCTCGAGACGGCGCGGCGATTCCTGAACCCCTCGCTCCACGATCTGCACAGCCCCTTCCTCATGAAGGACATGAAGGAAGGCGTGGCACGGCTCATCCGTGCGGTCCAGGGCGGCGAGAAGGTGGCGATCTACGGCGATTACGATGCCGACGGCATCACCTCCCTGGCGATCCTGTACCGGTTCCTCCGCGAGATCCACGAGAGCGTCATGTACTACATCCCCGACCGGGTCGACGAGGGCTACAGCCTGAATCGAAAGGCCATCGACCGTCTCAAGGCGCAGGACGTGCGGCTGATCGTCACGGTCGACTGCGGGGTGTCGGACCGCGAGGAGATCGAATACGCCCGCACGCAGGGCATCGACACGATCGTCCTGGACCATCACGAGGTCCCGGCGTCGCTCCCCGCGGCGGCGGCGGTCATCAACCCCAACCGCGGCGACTGCCCCTTCCCGTTCAAGCACCTGGCCGGTGTCGGCATCGTCTTCAATTTCCTCATCGCGCTGCGCGGCGGGCTGCGCAACATCGGATTCTGGGCGCAGCGTCCCTACCCGAATCTCAAGGACTACCTCGACCTCGTCGCCCTGGGCACGATCGGCGATCTGTCGCCGCTGGTCGACGAGAACCGGATCTTCGCCCGGATCGGCCTCGAGCTGCTCAACGAGGATCGCCGCGTGGGCCTCAAGGCGCTGCGGGACACCGCCGGCCTGGGCAACACGGTGATCGACTCCGGCGTGGCGTCCTTCGCCCTCATCCCCCGGATCAATGCGGCGGGCCGGGTGGGGACCCCCGACGACGCCGTGAGGCTGCTCCTGACGGAAGACCCCGTCGAGGCCCAGCGGATCGCCTCCAGGCTCGATGCGTGCAACCGGGAGCGGCAGCGCCTGGAAAAGACGATCTTCGACGAGATCATGGCCCGGATCGACTCCATGGGGGACGCCAAGGAGAAGGGGGCCCTGGTCCTGGCCTCGCCGGAGTGGCACCCCGGCGTGATCGGGATCGTCGCCTCGAGGGTCGTCGACCGGTTCTACCGCCCCACGATCCTCATCAGCCTCAAGGACGGCATCGGCAAGGGCTCGGGGCGCAGCATCGCCGAGTTCAATCTCTACGAAGGTCTCAAGCTCTGCGATCCCCTGCTCATCTCCTACGGCGGGCACCGCTACGCCGCGGGGATCTCCGTCAAGGAGGGCGACATCGAAAAGCTCAGCGAGGTGCTGGGGGACATCGTCAAGGAAGGGCTGGTCGTCCAGGAACTGGTCCAGGAGACCTGCATCGACGCCCAGTGCAGCCTGAGCCGGATCACCCACGATCTCGTCTCGCAGTTCGACCGGCTTGCCCCCTTCGGGATCCGGAACCCCGAACCCATCATCTGCTCGCGCAACGTCCAGGTCTCCTACCCCACCGTCGTGGGCAACAGGCACCTGAAGATGCGGGTGTACGGCGACGGGGTCTCCTGCAGCTCCATCTGGTTCAACCGGGGCGATTACGCGCAGGATATCGAGGGGGTCCGCCTGGACATCGCCTTCACCCCCCAGATCAACACCTGGAACGGCACCTCGAACATCCAGCTGAAGGTGCGCGACATCGCCGCCGCCTCCTCCGCCTGAGAGACGGTGTCGCCATCGGGACATTGCACGAAAGATCGTCATGCCCGCGGAGCTTGTCCTCGCGAGGGCGCGGAGCGGGCATCCGGATGCGCCTGAGAATGCCGGATTCCGCATCGCGCTTCGCCTGTGCGGAATGACAAGGCAGGCATGACGGCACAGTCTCTGAAGCGGGGGGGCGCGGCTCAGCCGCCCTGCGCCGGGGCGGGCAGGATTTCCCCCGCCCCCGTCTCGGAGACTCCCGCCAGCGTGTGGGCGACGTGCACCATTCCCCTCAGCAGCTCGGCCATCCGATCGAAGCGCAGCGTCTCTATGGTGTCACGGGCCGTGTGGTAATTGGGGTTTCGGTAGAACGCCGTGTCCGTGATCATGACCGCACGATAGCCCATCTTCCAGAAGGGCCCGTGGTCCGAGAAGCTGATGCCGGGAACCACCGCCGGGGCGGCCAGGGATTCCACCGGAAGGGGCGATGCCCTCCTGAGCGCACCCGCGACCGACGAGACCAGCTCCCGGGAGGGCAGATTGCCCACCACC
>CAYSDD010000009.1:0-19657 GCA_964429555.1 uncultured Syntrophaceae bacterium | reverse complement strand
ATCACGGTCATGCATTGCCGCCTCGAGTCGCTGCTCGCCAGGGACGTCCCGCCTGTGTTCGACATGATCGTTTCCCGGGCGACGTTCAAGATGAAAGAGCTCCTGGAGCATGCCCTGCCCCTGCTGAAGCCGGGCGGGATTCTTGCCGCCATGAAGGGACCGGGGCTCGAAGAGGAGATCGGGACCCTGAATACAATGAAAACCAAGGATTTTCGAATCCTTAGAGATCATTCATTCACCCTTCCGCTCACTGGAGACCGGCGTCGGATCGTCCTTGTGGATAAACCCCGCAGAGAATGCCGTTAATAAAAATGAAAGTTGCTGATATTATTGACTAATTCAATTAATCTCCCCTCCCAGAATTTCCTTTGAAAAACCCCTTTTTTATGCTAGCATCGACCAACTTCATCCAGCCGGCTGAACATCCATTTTCTGCGAATTCGCATGCGAAAAATTATTTGTATCGCCAATCAGAAGGGAGGGGTCGGGAAGACCACGACGGCCATCAATCTATCGTCGTCCCTCGCTACGGCTGAAAAGAGGGTCCTGCTCATCGACGTCGACCCCCAGGGCAACACGACAAGCGGAATGGGGATCGACAAGGCCTCGATCGTGAACAAGAATCTTTACCATGCCCTCATCGGTCGCTGCAGCCTCGATGAGATCATCGTGAAGACCCAGATCCCGACTCTCGATGTGGCGCCTTCTAACCAGGACCTCGTGGGCGTGGAGATCGAGTTTGTCTCCCTCGAGGAGCGCGAAAAAAAGCTCAAGGCCCTCCTCGCGAAGCTGGAGGCCCCTTACGATTACTGCATCATCGACTGCCCGCCCTCGCTGGGCTTTCTCACGCTGAACGCGCTGGTGGCGTCGGATTACCTGATCATCCCGCTGCAGTGCGAGTATTTCGCCCTCGAGGGGCTGGCGCATCTGCTGAACACCGTCAAACTGGTGCGTTCCCGGATGAACCCGTCGCTTTCCCTGGGGGGGATCCTGCTCACGATGTTCGACGTCCGCAACCGGCTGTCCCACCGGGTCGTCGAGGAAGTCAGGAACCATTTCGGCTCCAAGGTCTTCAACACGGTCATCCCGCGAAACGTCCGGATCTCCGAGAGCCCCAGTCACGGGCTCCCGATCATTCTCTACGATGTGAAGTCCCGGGGGGCCGTGGCCTACATGGACCTGGCCCACGAAATCCTCTACGACGGGAGAGCCTAGGATGATCAAGAAAAACTCGTTGGGGAAGGGTCTCGGGGCCATGTTCCCCGACCTCCTTGAGAAGATCGGGGACAAGCCCGTCCTGATGACGTGCGGCATCGAGGAGCTCGTCCCGAACCGCTACCAGGCAAGAAAGGATTTCGACCCCGAGGAACACAAGAGCCTCGTCGCATCGATCCGCAAGAGCGGGATCATCCAGCCGATCGTGGCCAGGAAGTTCGACGGGGGCTACGAGATCATCGCCGGCGAGCGGCGCTGGCGTGCGGCCCAGGAGGCCGGGCTCAAGAGCGTTCCGGTGATCCTCCGCGAAGCGGCGGACCAGGACGCGGCGGTTTTCTCGCTCATCGAAAACCTCCTGAGGGCCAATCTCAACCCGATGGAGGAGGCCGAGGCCTTTCATCGGCTGATCCACGAGTTCGGCCTGTCGCACGAGGCGCTTTCCGCGACCGTCGGCAAGGACCGCTCCACGGTCACCAACGCCCTGAGGCTGCTGAAGCTGCCGAAGGAAATCCGCGAGGCCATCGCCAAGAAAACGATCTCGGCAGGCCATGCACGGGCCATCCTCGCCCTGGATACGCTCGAGGAGCAGAGTCGACTCTTCAGGGCTATCCTCTCGAAGGGTCTCAACGTGCGGGAGGCCGAGGCTTTTTCAAGGGGGAAAAAGACCGCCGGGGCAAGCAGGAAAAAACGCGGGGCCGACGAGCACATCGCGGATCTCGAGAAGCGGCTCTCCCGGCACCTGATGACAAGGGTGACCGTCCGTTCCGGGAGGCGGGGTGGAGCCATCGAGATTCGCTTCGGCTCTCCGGAAGAGCTCGAAAGGCTTCTCGATGTTCTCCTGCGCGCATGACTGGACCCTGGTTCTGCGGGAACCGTCAATGATCGTAACGGGCTGACCTTGGATGGATTCTCGTGCTGATCTTGTCAACAATTGTTTAATTTCTGTTCATAAGGCAGGGGAACGTGGACGCTTTCTGGAAAAAAAGTGTTGACATAATTAAGGAAAAGGTAACGAAGCAAAATTTCGATACCTGGATCAGCCCCGTCAGGATCAACGCCCTGGAGGCCTCGGGCGTAGAGCTTTCGGTTCCGAACCGCTTTTTCCGGGACTGGCTGGCGGAGCACTTCATGGACGTCATCAAGGATTCGGTCTCATCCGTATCGGGGGTACCCATGAGCATCCGATTCGTCATCGACAAGACCCCCGTGCAGGGCAGGCCCCCCGTTTCCGAGACCGTGCAGAGCGACCGTCCGAAAAACAGCGAGCCGGCGGATCTCGCCAACCGGGTCCACCCCTCGCTGAACATGAACTACAATTTCGAACGATTCGTCGTCGGACCGAGCAACCAGTTTGCCCATGCCGCGGCGGTAGCCGTCGCGGAGGCTCCGGCCAAGAACTACAACCCGCTGTTCATCTACGGCGGAGTGGGTCTCGGCAAGACGCATCTGCTCAACGCCATCGGGCTGCATACGTTCAAGATCGATCCGTCGGCCAACGTCCTCTACGTCTCGGCGGAGGAGTTCATGAACGAGATGATCAATTCGATCCGCTACGACAAGATGCAGAAATTCAGGGAAAAATACCGAAACATCGACTCTCTGCTCATCGACGACATCCAGTTCATCGCCGGAAAGGAGAGGACGCAGGAGGAGTTTTTCCACACGTTCAACACGCTTCATGACTCGGGAAAGCAGATCGTCGTCACGAGCGACAAGTTCCCCAAGGACATCCCGAACCTGGAGGGAAGGCTTCGGTCCCGGTTCGAGTGGGGCCTGATCGCCGACATCCAGCCGCCGGAGATCGAAACGAAGGTGGCCATCGTCGACAAGAAGGCCCAGGAGAACAACATCTCCCTCCCGAAGAACGTCGCCTACTACATCGCCTCGAAGGCGGAATCGAACATTCGTGAACTCGAGGGGTTCATCATCCGTATCGGCGCCTATGCGTCGCTCACGGGACGGGAAATCGACATGGATCTCGTCAAGGAAGTGCTCAAGAAGTTCTTCAAGCAGGGAGAAAAGCCGGAAGTGACCGTCGAGGAAATCATGAAAACGGTTGCTGCAAAATTCAACATAAGAATCGTGGACTTGAAATCGCAGAAAAAAAACAAGAACCTGGTGATTCCACGGCAGATTGCCATGTATCTTGCAAGAAGGCTCACCTCCCATTCGTACCCGGATATCGGTGCAAAAATCGGCGGAAAGGATCACTCGACCGTCATTTATGCAAACAACAAGATAAAGGACCTCCTGGAGAAAGACCCGAAGATGGAGCTCGTCGTCAGGGAGATCGAAGAGAGTCTCAACAGGAACTGACAGGGATCGGAGGCCGACATCCACAGGATGGAGCGGGGGATCACCTCGAACGTGAAGAAGAATCGGAGATATGCACATATGAACAGGTCCTATTACGAACAATCCTGCTTTTCTTCTTTTTTGTTATCTTGTTAAGAATATATAGGGCCTGTGGGGAGCGGGGAAACAGCCGGGATCGGGAAGGCCTCTAGGGGGGCAGTCGAAAACAAAGCGAAGGAAAGGGTGCGGGCTTATGGAATTCAGTGTGAAGCGTGACGTTTTCCTGGGCGGTGTTCAGAGGACGCTGGGTATTGTGGACAGGCGCACGTCGATGCCGGTGCTGAACAACGTCCTCATCAGGGCCGAGACGGAACGGATCCGCATCGTGGCGACGGACCGGGAAATCGGGCTCATTGCGGACTATGAGGCGCAGGTCGTCCAGGACGGGGAGATCACGCTGCCCGCCCGCAAGCTCTACGAAATGCTTCGGGAGATCCAGGGCGAGGAGGTCCACTTCAAGAAAGAGGAAACGAACTGGGCGTCCATCAACTGCGGAAAGGTCAACTTCCGGGTACCCGGGATCCCGGCCGAGGAGTTCCCGAAGATCATGGACGATGAGGAGATCGGGTTCATCCGTGTCGACGGCGCCATGATCGGCGACATGATCAGGAAAACCTACTTCGCCATGTCCACCGACGAGTCCAGGGTCAATCTCAACGGCGTCTACCTGAAGGCGGAAAAAGAGCCGTCGGGGGAGATCGTCATGCGCATGGTGGCGACCGACGGGCACCGTCTCTCCATCGTCGGTGCAAACCCGAAGGTCGAGCTGGTCATGGAACTCGAAAAGGGGATGATCATCCCGCGCAAGGGCATCACGGAAATTCGTCGACTTGTCGAGGACAGGGACGGGGCCGTCGAACTCGGGGCCCGGAAGGGCATGTGCGTCCTGAAGAAGGACGGCGTCATCCTGAAGGTCAGTCTCATCGACGCCGAGTTCCCCGACTACAAGCGCGTTATCCCGAAGGACAAGGGAATCCTGGTGGAACTCGACCGCGCCGCGGTTCTCCATGCGCTGCGGCGAATGAGCGTCATGGCCAGCGAGCGCTACAACGGCGTGCGGATCAAGCTGCTGACCGACAGGATGGTCTTCAACTCCATCAACCCCGACGTCGGCGAGGCCAGCGAGGAGGTCGAGATCCGGTACAGCGAAGGCGACGTGGAGGTCGGCTTCAATGTCCGCTACCTGCTGGAGGCCATCGAGGCCGTCGACGAGGAGAAATTCACGCTCGAGATCCGCAGCGGACTCAGACCGGCCTTGGTCAAGCCGGCGCAGGACAGCGGCTACATGTGCATCGTCATGCCCTTGAAGATATAAGGCGGGCGTAGGGCAAACGGCTTATGGCACAGGGAAAGGAAAAAGCAAATCAACATGCCGCAGGCGTTTGCTTTCGTGATCATTTCCACGGGAATGGGAAGTCCTTGGGGTTTCAGGTGGACCCTGGGCAGGTCCCGGGATCACAGGATTGAAAAACGGCGAGCAAACGACAATACGCACCGCGCAACCACTACAGGAGAACACGTCATTTCACATGTCTGAAACCTACAGCGCTGACAGCATCAAGGTATTGAACGGGCTCGAGGCGGTCCGCAAACGGCCCGCCATGTACATCGGCAGCACCGGCCGCGACGGCCTGCACCATCTGGTCTACGAGGTGGTCGACAACAGCGTCGACGAGGCCGCCGCCGGCTTCTGCGACACGATCGTCGTCAAGATCCGCGTCGACAACAGCATCCAGGTCGACGACAACGGACGCGGGATCCCCGTGGACATGCACAAGACCGAGGGGGTCTCGGCCGCAGAGGTCGTCATGACGAAACTGCACGCGGGCGGCAAGTTCGACCGCGACAGCTACAAGATCTCAGGCGGCCTGCACGGCGTCGGCGTCTCCGTGGTCAACGCCCTCTCGAGCCACCTCGAGCTCGAGGTCCGCCGCGAGGGAAAGGTCTACCGCCAGTCCTACGAGCGGGGCGTGCCCACGGCGCCGCTCAGGGAAGTGGGCAAGACGAGGGGCAGGGGCACGACGGTCACCTTCACGCCGGACCCCGAGATCTTCGAGGAGACGGAGTTCAGCTTCGACATCCTCTCGAACCGCATGCGCGAACTGGCCTTCCTGAACAAGGGGATCCGCATCACCCTCATCGACGAGCGCACCGACGAGAAGGCCGAGTTCTACTACCAGGGCGGCATCGTCTCCTTCGTGGAGTTCATCAACAAGAACAAAGGCGTGTTGCACAAGAAGCCCATCTACATCGAGGGCGAGAAGGAGGATTGCTTCGCCGAGGTGGCCATCCAGTACAACGACACCTACGGCGAAAACGTCTTCTCCTACGCCAACAGCATCAACACGATCGAGGGCGGCACCCATCTGAGCGGGTTCAGATCCTCGCTGACCCGCGCGATCAACAACTACGCCGCGCAAAACGGCTTCCTGAAGAACGGGAAGGACTCGATCAAGGGCGAGGACGTGCGCGAGGGGCTGGCCGCCGTCATCAGCGTCAAGATCCGCGAGCCCCAGTTCGAGGGTCAGACGAAGACCAAGCTCGGCAACAGCGAGGTGAAGGGCCTGGTCGAGGGGATCGTCTACGACAAGCTCACCACCTACCTCGAGGAGCACCCGCCCGTGGCCCGGGCGATCATCGGCAAGGCCCTCGACGCCTCGCGGGCCCGCGAGGCGGCCCGGCGTGCCAAGGAGCTCACGCGGCGCAAGAGCGCCCTCGAGGTCTCGACCCTGCCCGGCAAGCTGGCCGACTGCCAGGAGAAGGACCCGGCCGCAAGCGAGCTCTACCTGGTCGAGGGCGACTCCGCAGGCGGCTCGGCCAAGCAGGGCCGGGACCGCCGCAACCAGGCCATCCTGCCCCTGCGCGGCAAGGTCCTCAATGTCGAGAAGGCCCGCTTCGACAAGATCCTGCAGAACGAGGAGATCAAGACGATCGTCACGGCCCTCGGCGTGGGGATCGGCAGCAGCGACGACAACGAGGACGACATCGACATCGCCCGCCTGCGCTATCACAAGATCATCATCATGACCGACGCCGATGTCGACGGGTCGCACATCCGCACCCTGCTGCTCACCTTCTTCTTCCGCAAGATGAAAAAGCTCGTCGAGCGCGGCTATCTCTACATCGCCCAGCCGCCGCTGTACAAGATCGGCGACAAGAAGCGGGAGCTCTACATCAACACCGACGAGGAGATGAAGAAGTTCATCCTCGAAAACGGCGTGAGCCGGATCCGCATGGGAACGGGCAACGGCAACCCCATCACGGGCAGCCGGCTGGCCACCCTGATCCAGCGGGCCATTCGGCTCGACACGATCCTGCAGAAGTTCGAGAAGGAAGAGAAGAACCGCGACGTGATCCATGTCCTTGCGGCCGACCCCTCGTTCACAGCCGCCGACTTCGGCTCCCAGCTGGCCCTCGAGGCCGTGGGCAAGCGGGTGGCCCGGCAGCTGGGGGACCAGGTGGTGCAGGTCGCCACGGACTTCAACCTCGAGCACGGCGGCTACAACTTGGTCTTCACGATCCGCCGCGACGGCCTCGAGACGACCACGACGATCGACCAAGACCTCCTGGCCGCGCCGAAGTTCATCGAGGCGAGAAACCTGCTGGCCCAGCTCAAGGCCCTCGGGGAGCCGCCCTACACGGTGTTCGTCGACGACGACGGGGGAAAGGAAAGCCGTCGGTTCGATAGCCTCCAGGCCCTCACGGAGTTCGTCATGACCCTCGGCCAGAAGGGCCTCACCATCCAGCGCTACAAGGGCCTCGGCGAGATGAACCCCGAGCAGCTCTGGGAGACCACGATGAACCCCGAGAAGCGGACCCTGCTGCAGGTGAAGGTGGAGGATGCGGTGCTGGCCGACGAGATCTTCACGACGCTGATGGGCGACCAGGTGGAGCCGCGCAAGGAGTTCATCTACCGCAACGCTCTGTACGTCTCGAACCTGGACATCTGACGCCGCTTCGCGGCAGGCAACAGGCTTCAGGCGCCAGGCCCCGGGATGAACCATTCCAGTCGACCGGGTCCGGGGTCCTGCATCCGGAAGCCCGGACGCCGACTGCTTCCGTCCCCCCGGGAAGGGGGGAATTTTGTTTCCCGAAGGAGAGTCGTTTTTCATGGAGCTCTATCAGAAGAACATCCCGGTGAACATCGAAGACGAGATGAAGAAGTCCTACATGGACTACGCCATGAGCGTCATCATCGGGCGTGCCATCCCCGACGTGCGCGACGGGCTCAAGCCCGTCCACCGGCGCGCCCTGTTCGCCATGCACGAGATGGGCAACCGCTGGAACCGGCCCTACAAGAAGTCGGCCCGCATCGTCGGCGACATCATCGGCAAGTACCACCCCCACGGCGACGCGGCCGCCTACGACACGATCGTGCGCATGGCGCAGGACTTCTCGCTGCGCTACCCGCTCATCGACGGCCAGGGAAACTTCGGCTCCATCGACGGCGACCCGCCGGCGGCCATGCGGTACACCGAGATCCGGATGGCCCGGATCACCGAGGAGCTCCTGGAGGACCTCGAGAAGAACACCGTCGACTTCGTGCCCAACTACGACGGCTCGCTGGAGGAGCCCGTGGTGCTGCCCTCGCGGCTGCCGATGCTGCTCCTGAACGGCACCTCGGGGATCGCCGTCGGTGTGGCCACCAACATCCCGCCCCACAACCTGGGCGAGATCGTCGACGGCACGGTGGCCCTCATCCGCAATCCCGACATCACCGTCGAGGGGCTCATGCAGCACATCCAGGGCCCCGACTTCCCCACGGCGGGCTTCATCAACGGCCGCGACGGGATTCTCTCGGCCTACCGGACGGGCCGCGGCACCGTGCGCATCCGCGCGCGGGCCATGGTCGAGCGGGCCCACCGCACCGAACGCGAGAGCATCGTCATCACCCAGCTCCCCTATCTCGTCAACAAGGCGAGCCTCATCGAGAAGATCTCCGACCTCGTCAAGGAGCGCAAGATCGAGGGCATCGCCGACCTGCGCGACGAGTCGGACCGCGACGGCATCCGGATCGTCATCGACCTCAAGCGCGACGAGGTCTCCGGCGTCATCCTCAACCAGCTCTTCAAGCACACCCAGATGGAGAGCTCCTTCGGGATCAGCATGCTCGCCATCGACGCCGGCCAGCCGCGGGTCATGAACCTCAAGGAGATGCTCCAGCGCTTCGTCGACTTCCGCAAGACCGTCGTCACGCGCAGGACGATCTTCGAGCTCAACAAGGCAAGCGAGAGGGCCCACATCCTCGAGGGGCTCATCACGGCCCTGGACCACATCGACGCCGTCGTGGCCCTCATCAAGGCCTCGGAGAACCCCCAGACGGCGGCCGAGGGCCTCATGTCGACCTTCGGCCTCTCGGAGGCCCAGGCGAAAGCGATTCTGGACATGCGCCTGCAGCGGCTCACGGGGCTCGAGCGCGGTAAGATCCTCTCGGAGCACGCCGAGCTCACGCAGCTCATCGCGAAGCTCAAGGGGATCCTCGAGGACCCCCAGAAGGTTCTCGACATCATCGTGGAGGAGCTCCTGGATTCCAAGAAGCGCTTCGGCGACGAGCGCCGCACGGAGATCGTCGAGTCGACGGAGGACATCGACATCGAGGACATGATCGTCGAGGAGGACATGGTCGTCACCGTGTCCCACCAGGGCTACATCAAGCGCAACGCCGCCAGCCTGTACCGCATCCAGCGCCGCGGCGGCAAGGGCAAGATGGGCATGACCACGAAGGAGGAGGACTTCGTGGAGCACATCTTCATCGCCTCGACCCACCACTACATCCTCATCTTCACCAACCAGGGGCGCGTCTACTGGCTCAAGGTCTACCAGATCCCCCAGGCGGGGCGCGCCGCCAAGGGCAAGGCGATCGTCAACCTCGTCAGCATGAACCCCGGCGAGAAGGTGGCCGCCATCCTTCCCGTGCGCGAGTTCGAGAACGACAAGTTCGTCGTCATGGCCACCAAGAAGGGCATCATCAAGAAGACGGAGTTGGCGGCCTACTCCAACCCGCGCACCGGCGGCATCATCGCCATCAACGTCGAGGCGGGCGACGAGCTCATGGACGTCAAGCAGACCAACGGCACCCAGGAGATCTTCCTCGGAACCCGCAAGGGCATGGCCATCCGGTTCAAGGAGGAAGACGTCCGCCCCATGGGCCGCACGGCCACGGGTGTCATCGGCATCCGGCTCGACGACGACGACCACGTGGTGGGCATGGAGATCCTCACCGAGGGCAACTCCATCATGACCGTCTCCGAGCGCGGCTTCGGCAAGCGCACCGAGATCGAGGAGTACCGCCTCCAGAGCCGGGGCGGCAAGGGCATTCTCAACCTCAAGACCACCCCGCGCATCGGCCTCGTCTCGGGCATCCGCCAGGTGACGGGCAACGAGGACCTCATGCTCATCAGCGACTCGGGGAACATCATCCGCATCCGCGTCGACGAGGTCCCCGTGCTGCACCGCGTGACCCAGGGCGTCAAGCTGATCGATCTCGAGGAAGGGGAGAACTTTTCCGGCATCGCCCGGGTGGAGCGGGAAAGCGAGAGCCGCGGCGGGGAGGATGCCGCCGAGGAGGAGACCCTTTTCGATGCCGAAGGCGAAGGCGGAGAAGAGAGCGGTGCCTGATCCGGCGGCCCAGGGGTCCGACGGACGCGTGCAGGAATGGATCTCAAGCAACTGCGGAATTTCTTCTGGCCCGCCATCGCGGATCCTGAGTCGGCGAAGAAAGCGGCCGAGCAAGGGTTCGTGGCGGCCCTCCTCTACCTGGCCCTGTCCCTCGCGTCCCTGCTGTCCTCACAGGCCCCGAAATGGCTGGATGTTCTCGTCGTGGCCCTCTGCGGCACCCTCGCGAAGCAGAAGAGGTCCCGCGTGGCGGCTCTCCTCGGCGTTCTGATGATGTCGCAGGAATTCCAGGCATCCATGCTGGCCGGCGACCCGCTGCGGGTTCTGACGGCCGGCATCCTTGTCCTGCTCTTCGTCAACGCCGTCCGTGGGACGTTCATGTACCAGCGCTATGAGAAAGCGTCGCCGGGCCCGACGGTGGAGGTGCTGCCGCCGGAGCGGCCGGGAGCGGCCCCCGGGACACAGGGGCAGGCGGGTGAAGACCGGAAAGGCGGAAACGGGGCAAACCGGAAAGAAACGTGATCCGTTCCGCCCGTCCTGGTTCCGAAGAATTGCAAGCACAGAAGAGGTGATGAAAAAAACCCGCCGGCGTCCGCCCGGCGGGTTTCCTCTTTCGTCTCAGCGCGACACCTTGCCGCGGTATTTTGCGGCAGGCAAAGCGGTCGCGGGGACCGCCTCCCGCTCGACCCAGTTCGTCGTGTCGATCGTGAAGGCCCGGCTCGTGTAGACCAGGTAGCTGCGGCCGAACTCCAGGGCCTTGAGGTTCCCGGCGGACCTCGGCTTGGCCAGGATCAGGAACTGCATGGGCCGATCGAAGCTGAAGATGAGGCCCACGTAGGGGTTGCCCGCGTAGGGCCCGAAGACGCCCTGGACGGAGCGGTCCGCGGCGGGCAGCTTCTCGAACCGGACCGAGTTGTAGCCTTTGCGGAAGGCCATCGACGTCGGGGCGACGATCCTTTCCATAACGAAAACCGCGGCGGCGGAGGGTGCCTGCTCGGTTACGGTGACCTCGTCGGGGTCCGCCGGGGCACGGTAGCCGATCTTGAGCTTGTGGATGAAGTACCTGCCCGCCTTCGAGACCTTCGAGGTGAACCTGCCCGCCGAGTCGGTGGTATATTCGCCCTGGACCTGGCCGAGCTCGTCCTTCACGGTGACGCTGACGCCCCCCAGACCCGAGCCCGAGGGGATCTCCTGCACCGTACCGTTGATGAAAAACTCCGTCACGGGACGCGGGACGGCCCCGTCCGGTCCGTACTTGATGAGGACGGCGTCCCACAGCCCGTAGTTCTGCTCGCCCAGGGTCCCTTCCGTCAGTCCGGCGACGTAGACGGCCCCGGAGGGGTCCAGGACGACTCCGTAGCCGTAGTCCTTGTATGCCGTGCCGATCTGTCGGGTGAAGACCCGCCGGCCGTCCTCCGGCGCAAGGCGGGACAGGAAGATGTCCGCGCCGCCCATGGACGCCTGCCCGTCAAGACCCCTTCCGGCGCCGAACGATTCGGTGACACCCGTGACGTAGATGCTCCCCTCGGCGTCGACGGCGACCCCGTAGGCGGCATCGTGCCCGTCTGTTCCATATTGCCGAGCCCAGAGCAGGTTCAGAAGCCGGTCGAATTTCACGACGATGATGTCCTCGGCACCTGAAGAGACGCCTCCCTCGAAATTCCCCGGCGAGGAGCCCGCGACCACGACGTTGCGGCTTCCGTCCACGGCCATTGCCAGGGCCCTGTCGTTGTCGCTGCCCCGGTTGGGCCCGCCCAGCCGGGCAGTGCCGAGGAGGTCCAGATCCCAGCTGATCCGGGCCACGAAAAGGGAGCCCTGCTCGTTGCCGGGGACGCTTCCGGCGACGTAGATGATGGGATTGGCCCTGTCGCGGGATTCCACGGCCACGGCGCGTGCGGCCGAGCCCAGGGGGTTGGAATCGATGTTGAACTGAAAAGAGCCCATCCTGTCACCCGATGCATTGAGCTTCATCAGGAAGGCTGCCTCGACGTTGCCGGGGGCCGCCGTGCCGTCCAGGCTCCCCGTCGTCGACCCGGCCAGGAAGACCATGCAGCTGACATCGACGGCGATTCCCTGGGCGACGTCGTCCCCGGAGGTGCCGTACTGCCTGACCCAGCGGAGGGTCCCGCTCTCGGGGTGAATCTTCGCCAGGAACAGATCGGAGCCCCCCGCGCTGACGTTCACGTAGCCGTCGGCCCCGCCGGGCATGTCCCCCAAGGTCGATCCTGCGACAAAGAGGGAAAGAAAGCCGTTTTGCGTCCCCACGGCGATCCCGCCGATCGAGTCATCGGCCGCCGACCCGAACTGGGTGACCCACAGGAGATCCCCGCGGGGGTCGAACTTGGCGACGAAGATGTCGGCGCCGCCGCTGTTGCGGTTCGGGACGGCCTGCGACGGGGCGTCGAGCGTGCTTCGGGTCATGCCGGCGACATAGACGTTGCCCTGGGTGTCGATGGTCGTTTTCACGGCGTAGTCGTAGTCGACGGAGCCGAACTGGCGGATGAACTGGGGCGCGGTCTGCGCCGGGGCGGACGTTGCGGCAAGCAGTGCGACCAGTAGGACGGCGAGAACGAGACAGCGGGTTTTCATGGCTTCCCTCCTGCGGTACCCGGCGCCTGGGTTTCGAGCGCGCGTGCGGGTGGTCATGACGGGAGCGGGGCAATCGGGAAACGATGGGGGAAGTGCAAGGCGGGCACCGGGGGCAGCCCCCGGGCCCGGGGTTCCCGGATCCGGGGGGTGTTCGGCTCGCCTGGCAGCCCTGCCGCCCTATCCCGCGAGCCCGCGGGACGTAGGCCAGAGGCTTTGCGCCCCATCCTTTCGGACGGGTTGCCCTTTTCAGGCGCGTCAAATCGTTCATCTCTCTGATCGGCAGGCAGGCAGGGAAACTTTAGCAGAGCCTGCATAAGCCGTTGCCCGACGTGGTACGGTTATTGCTTTGCAGCACGGTGTAACCGAGAGGTTGGACGCCGCGGCGGCGACCGGGAAAAGCCCGACGGGCCGTGCCGCGGATCGGCCGGAAAGAAAGCACCGATTCCTTGAGTTTGCAGAACCCCGGCGCCCCGGTGCGGGGCCATTCCAGTTGCGGGAGGAAGGTGGGAGATGAACCTGAGAGAATCGAGGGCTGCACGATCTCCGATCGCAAGGGGAGGAGTCATGGTCCAGCGACCCAAAGTGCTCATGATCGACGACAACAAGGAAATCTGCCGGCTGATGAAGGAGTACCTCGAAAAGACCGGCAAGTACGAGGTGACGACCTTCACGGATGCCAGGATGGGGGTCCGCTACGCCCAGATCGAGAGGCCCGACGTGATCCTGCTGGATCTCATGATGCCCGACATGGACGGCACCGAAGCCGCAGAATACCTCCTCGACGACGAGGCGACCCGGAACATTCCCCTCATCTTCATCACGGCGGCGATCAAGAAGGACGAGGCGGAGGAGCGCCTCGGCCAGATTCACGGCCACCCGATCCTCGCCAAGCCCGTCACCCCCGTCGAGGTGATGAACGAGATCGACAAGATCCTCGCCCTGGCCTGAAGTTCCCCATCACGCAAAAAAGGCAGAGCCTTTCGGGGCGCTGCCTTTTTTTGTCCTTGCACGACTCCGCTCAGATCCTCATCGCCGTCACGGCATCCTCGAGGCTGATGACCCCCTGGAGCATCTTGTTGATCGCATCCTGCTTCAGGGGCCGGAAGCTGCCGTCCCGCTCCGCGGCGGCCCGGATCTCGGCCGCGTCGGCGCCCTTGAGGATCAGCTCCTGCAGCCCGTTGTCGTTGAAGAGGATCTCGAAGAGGGCCGTGCGGCCCTTGAACCCCGAGTTCTTGCAGGCCGGGCAGCCCGCCCCGCGGAAAAACCGCCCGCCTGCCATCGACTCCAGTTCCAGGGAGGCCAGGACCTGCTCGGAGGGCTCGTAGGGCTCACGGCAGGCGGGGCAGATCGTCCGCACGAGCCGCTGGGCAACCGACGCCGAGAGGGCCGAGGCCGCGGGGAATCGCTCCACGCCCATCTCGATGAGTCGGGCGACGGCGCCTGCCGCATCCGGCGACGGCAGGGTGCTCAGGACCCGGTGATTCGAGAGGGCCGCCTGGACGGCGAGCGCCGCCGATTCGCCGTCACGGATCTCCTCGAGGTAGACCACGTCGGGGTCCTGCTTCAGGATGAGACGCAGGCTTGCCGCCAGGGTCACGCCCGCGGTGCGGTTGAATTCGATCTGTGTCACGCCGGCCAGCGGGTACCTGACGGGATCCTCCAGCGTGATGATCTCCGCATCGGACTTCGCCAGCCGCCGGAGCATGGCGTAGAGGGTGGTGCTCTTGCCGCTTCCCTCGGGGCCCGAAACGAGGATCAGGCCCTGCGGCTTCTCCAGGACGGCACCCAGCCCGTCGAGTTCCTTCGGGGCGAGCCCCAGCTGCTCCAGGCCGATGGAATTCGTGCTGAGATCCGTCAGGTGGAGGATGAGACTCTCGCCGTGAATGCTCGGGATCGAGGACACCACCACGCTGATGTCCCGGTCCCCGACCCGCTCGACGAAACGGCCTTCCTGAGGCACCCCGCGCACGCTGCCGTCGATGTTCGCGAGATCCTTGACCCAGGTGACGACGGGGATCGACATCGATTTCGGAAGGTCCGGTAGATCGTGGGTCGATCCGTTGACGCGGAACCGGACACGGACGTTCTTGGTCTGGGGGGTGATGTGGATGTCCGTGGCGCCCTCGCGCACGGCCTGCGAGATCAGCGTCTCGAGGAACCGGCCGGCCGGGTCGCCGTTTTCCGGTGCCGGCGGCGCCTGGGGGCGCGCCGGCTCGGCTGCCGGCTGGCGGCGTGCCTCCGAGGAGTAACTGCCTGCGGGCATTTCGTAGATGAGCCCCATGAGCCGGTCGAACTCGCGCTCCGTGCAGATCACGGGCGCCACGCCTTCTTCCGACTGCATCCGGAGCAGGTCGAGGGCATAGCGGTTGGTGGGGTCCGGCATGGCCACGATGAGGCGATCGGCCGTTTTCTTGAGCGGCGCGGCCTGATACTTCCGGGCGAAGTCCATCGGGATGAGCCTCGAGAGGCTCAGGTCGACGGGGTACTTGTCGGGCATGTAGCGCTCGATCCGGAGCTGGCGGCTCAGGATGTCGACGATCTGGGAATCCCGGAGGAACCCCTGCTGGACGAGGAGCTTGCCGAGCCGAAGACCCGTGTAGCGCTGGGCCGCCAGGGCCTCCTCGAGCTGCATCTCGTCGAGCAGACGCGCCTCCAGGAGCAGTTCGCCCAGCTTCTTCCACTGCCCGTCGACGACGGCCAGGTCGCTCGGCCCGGCCTTCGCGACTTCGAGCTCGGTGATGAATTCCGGGAAATCGCTCTCGCTCAGGGTCTGCTCCTTGGCCACCGATGCGGCCCTGAGGAGGATCTTTTCCAGTTCCGCCACGTTTCCGGGCCAGGTGTACTCGAGGAATCGGTCCATCACCTCGCGGGTGACGCCGTGGAGACCCTTCCGGAACTCCTGGTTGATGAGCTGGATGAAGTAGTCCACCAGCAGCGGGATGTCCTCCTTGCGCTCCCGAAGGGGCGGCACGTAGAGGGTGACCACGTTGAGCCGGTAGTAGAGATCGTCGCGGAAAGTGCCCTCCTTGATCATCCCCCGGATGTCCCTGTCGGTGGCGGCGATGACCCGCGCCCCGAGCGGGATCTTCTCGCGGCCCCCGATGCGCTGGAACTCGCCCGTCTCGAGGACCCGCAGCAGGCGCGCCTGGAGATTCAGGGGCAGGGCCGAGACCTGGTGCAGGAAGAGGGTGCCGTTGCCGGCCTCCTCGAATTTGCCCGTCTTGCGGCTCGTGGCCCCAGTGTAGGACCCCTTTTCGTATCCGAACAGCTCGGCCTCAAGGACCTGCTCCGAGAGTCCCTCGCAGTTGACGATCACGAAGGGTTCGTTTTTGGCGGTGAAATTGTGGAATGTCTTGGCCAGGAGCGACTTGCCCGTTCCCGGCTCGCCGAGGATGAGCACGGTGCGGTCTTCGGGCCTGATCATCATGATCTGGTTGAAGAGGATCCGGACGCGCTTGCCCTGACCGATGAATTCCGGAAAGAGGGCCTTGCCCTCAACCTTGCTCAGCAGATCGCTGACCTGCTCGAAGACGACGTTGAACTCCTTCAGATCGTCGCCCTTGCCCTTCAGCTTTCCGTTGGACTGTCTCGAAACGGCGGGAATGGTCTTCATCCTGGCGATGAAGTTTTTCATGGGCTTCAGCAGAAGCCACGTGATGAGCAGCGCGCACAGGAAAGAAAACGCCCCGATCCCTATGCCCCACCACTTCAGGTAGAGATCCGGGTTGGGGATGAGGTTCGTGTACCGCAGGATCTGGTGGGTCGTGATGACCGACAGCAGGGCGATCCCGCCGAAGATGATCGGCACGAGGATGTAAAGACTGACATTGAAGCGAGGGTGTTTCATGGCATTCCCACCTTGTGTGTCACGACAACCGGTTGACCGGGCCCCTCGGGCCGTCCGCCCGAACCGAAAGGCCTCAGGATTCCAGGCCCTTGACGTTAACAAACCCTCCCCGATTTGCAATACGACGCCGGTATGATTTCACGCTACGAGAATAGTATGACCTTCCGTTTACCGGACTCGTTCTCCCTCGAAGGGTGTCGCAGGGGTTACCGAACGGAGATCGCGAACAGAAGAGCAGAGAATGTCCAGCATCGCGCTCGAGGAACGAGCCTGTCGATCATGGTGAGAAGTACTGCACGAAATGTACCAGAAACCGTCTGTTTTCACAAGGATGGATCGGGCCGCCCTTCTTCGGACAGCCTGACGGCCCTGCCGGCAAGCTTGACGACGCCGGATTGCCAGCGGACATTCCCCGCCGAATCCGTCGCGCGCTCGTGACGGATATCCACGACGGCGTCCGCCCCCAGGGCAAGGGCCCGCTTGAGCAGGAGGATCAGTGCCCTCTTTTCGGCGACCCCGAGAAAGCCGGCTCCCGCCGAACCCTCGGCGCTGACCGGTCCCAGGTCCCCGGCGATCTTCCTGCCGGGAACCGTCGCCGTCGGGAAGACGGCGATCTTCTCCCGCAGTTCGCTCAATTCCCGTCCGATGGCCTCGAGGGCGGCTCTGCGGTCCCTGCGGCGGCGAATCTCCTTGAAGGCCAGGGCATAGACGAGCAGGAAAGGGACCGCGACGAGAATCGCCGGGCCGATGTACCCGAAAATCGCTTCGAGAGGCATGGCTCAGGTCCTTCCCGGGCGGGGTTCAGTTTTCGGGACCGTCCTTCTTCCCCTTCGGGTCCTTTCGGTTCATCATGTCGCCGAGGGAACCGAACCCCTTGGCGGCACCCTTCTGCTGGAGGAAGGGGCGATACGAGTCCTCCTGCTCCTCCTCGGGCAACACCGGCGAGAGAGAGAGCCGCCTCTTTGCCCGGTCGGAGGATTCCACCACCACCTCGATCGTGTCTCCCTGGACGAGGACCTCCCGCGGATGGCGGATCTTCTTGCCCCGGGACAACCGGGAGATGGGGATCAGCCCGTCGATGCCGGGCTCCAGGGTGATGAAGGCCCCGAAGTCCGCGAGCCTCGCGACTGTCCCCTGGTGGCGCGAGCCTTCGGGGTAGCGGGACTCCACGTTCTCCCAGGGGTCCGGCAGGGTTCCCTTGATGCTCAGGGTGATGCGGTCTTTTGCCCAGTCGAGGTTGAGGATGATCGCCTCGATCGACTGACCCACGGTGAAGCGGTCACGGATGTCTTCCACGCGGCCCCAGCCGACCTCGGAGATGGGCAACAGGGCTTCGATGCCGCCGATGTCCACAAAGGCGCCGAAGTCCCTCAGGGACTTCACGACGCCCGTCACCATCATCCCCTCGCGAAGCGTGCCCCTGATGGCGTCCTTTCTCTTGCGCTCTTCCTCTTCGAGGATCCTGCGCCTCGAGAGGATGATCCGCCGCCCCCTCTCGGCGTACTCGATGACGATAAACGGGAGGCGCTGCCCGATGAAGGCCGCCGCCGTCTCCCCGCGGGGGATGCCCGCCTGCGAAAAGGGGCAGAAAGCCCGATGGGTTCCCGCGATGCGGACCTCGAGCCCGCCCTTGACTTCCTTCTCCACGACGCCCTCGACGGGGATGGCATTCCGCCAGGCCTCTTCGAGGTACTGGCGGGCGGCGTCCCCCGAAACCCTCGTCGTGAAGACCCTCTCGCCGTGCCGCGACGAGAGGTAGTAGACCTTGACGGTGTCGCCTTCCTTGACCGTCGGCTGCCCTTCCTTGTCGAGAAACTCGCTGCGCTCGACGATCCCCTCGGTCTTGCCGCCGAGGTCGATGAACACCCAGTCCGACGTGATCTTGGCGATCACCGCCTCCACGCTCTGCCCCTGTTTGAGCCGGACCGGCTTGCGCTCGGAGGCCTCCAGGAGCTCGGCGAAACTCTTTTCTTCTTCCATCATGTTTTCCGTCCCATCGTGATTTACCACACCTCTGCCTCACCGCCGGGGCAAGCGTCCGTGCAGGGGTCTACGTATAGTCTGACTCGGCCCATTTGTCAAACCCTCACTGCGCATCACGGGGGTCCTTGGATTTGGGCTTGAATGGGCGACGGATTAAGGTTATGGATGAACGGGCCGATGAGTTAGGCAGGCCCTCCCGGAACTTTCGGGAAACGTGGTCCAGAGATACAAAAGGAGTCCCGAATGAGAAACCGTTTGCTCCCCCCGATTCTGGTCTGCGCAGCCGTCTTGTGCATGGCCCTGGCCGTCGCCGTCTCCGGTGCCGCGACCCTCTACCGCTGGGTTGATGACCGGGGGGTGGTTCACGTCTCCGAGAGACCCCCCGAAGGGAAGATGAACGTGGCCCAGGCCGTCGTCGGGGAGGACACGGGGAAAGGGCCGAAGACCGAAGCCCCCGGGGAGACGAGGGCCTTTCGCGTCCGTCCCGGCGAGGTGACCATATACACGACGCCCACCTGCCCCTGGTGCCACAAGGCGAAGGCCTGGTTCCGGGACAAGAAAATCCGCTATCGCGAAGTCGATGTGACCAGCGACCGCAAAGGCCTCGAGGAGATGGTGAAAATCTCGGGACAGACCGGAGTGCCCGTGATCGTCGTGAGCGACGAGGTGATCGTCGGCTTCGACCAGAAACGGCTCAACGAAATCTTCAGGGAGTAAGGGCCGGGGGCCTCAGCATCGATGAACCCGGAAAGCCGGTCGGGTCAAGGGCCCGTCCGGCTGTTTTTCGTTGACTTGCCTGTCCTGCCGCGTTAAAAAATACTTATAGAATTTTTTCCGATCACCAGGGTCGACGCTTCCTGCTCGCGTTATCGATTCGGCTCTGCGATTCCGGCATTCTCCATTCGCTCGTCCGCGTCACAACAGGTCAACGCACCAGCAAACCGTTCCCCGCCGCCGGGCCACAGAAACAGGGACAGCCGTCAGCGCCGCGTGCCCGCAACGGGGAAAAGTCCAGAACGGGAGGTGGTCATATGCTGTTCATGATGATTTGCA